>NZ_CANNDN010000003.1:300000-512767 GCF_947503465.1 uncultured Tateyamaria sp.
TGTTTCCATTCGTTCGCCTTGCCAAAGAGATGGTCATTGCCCGCGGCCAAGCGCCATTGGGCCTGACGGATTTGCATGTCACGCAGCACCGTGTGTGGCCGTGGGACCTGGATGGTTTCATGGAGCTGAACAACGGGCGCGCCCTGACATTGTATGATCTGGGCCGTCTGGGTCTGGGCCAGCGCGCCGGGTTGATCGAGGTGCTGAAAGCGAACCGCTGGGGGCTGACCATGGCCGGATCGTCCGTGCGGTATCGCCGCCGCCTGCATGCCTTCCAAAAGTTTGAGATGCGCAGCCGCGCGGTGTGCTGGGATGACAAGTTCACCTATCTGGAACAGTCCATGTGGAAGCCGGATGGTGAGTGCGCGAGCCACGTGCTCTACCGCTCTGCCGTGACGGACAAGAACGGGATTGTGCCACCGTCCAAGGTGCTGGCCGCCATGGGGCAGGACGCGGTGTCGCCGCCTATCCCTGACTGGATCGCCGCCTGGATCAAGGCCGAGGCACAGCGCCCGTGGCCGCCCATGCAGGACGCGCAAGCGCCGCACCTGAAGTCAGTGGCGTAAAACCTTACCTTGCCACAACGCCCCCGGCCTGCTTTGGTCGCCCCAACAAAAAGACGGGGACGGGGCCATGGCAGAGATCAGCCTGAAAAAACGCATATGGGGGTGGATGGCCTTTGATTGGGCCACGCAGCCGTTTTACACGCTTGGTCTGACGTTCATCTTTGGCCCCTATTTTGCAGCCGTATCGCTGGGATATTTCGAGACCCAGACCAGCGACCCGGACGCGGCCCGCGCCTCAAGCCAGGCCTTGTGGTTCTGGGGGTCGACCATTGCGGGCATGTTCATTGCCTTTACCGCCCCCCTGATCGGGGCCTATGCCGACAGCACCGGGCGGCGCATGCCGTGGATATGGATGTTTACCTTCATCTATGTCGCCATGACGGCAGCGCTGTGGTGGACCTTGCCGGACGCGTCGACCCTGTTTCTGATCCTGATTGCCTTCAACGTCGCCCTGATCGCGGCAGAGTTCATGCTGATTTTTGTCAATGCGATCCTGCCCTCCCTTGGTGACAAGGAAGAGGTTGGCAGGATATCGGGCAATGGGGCTGCGTTGGGCTATTGGGGCGGTGTCGTATCGCTTTTCATCATGCTTTGTTTGCTGGCCGAAAACGAAAGCGGCAAGACGTTGATCGGGCTTGATCCGCTCTTTGGCCTTGATGCCACCGCGCGCGAGGGCACGCGGTCCGTCGGCCCCTTTATCGCAGTGTGGTTTGCCGTGTTCATGATCCCGTTCTTTCTGTGGGTGCGCGAACCCCGGCAGGCCAATCGCACGGGTGGCGTGTCCGAGGCCTTTGCCGACCTCAAGCAATCGCTGAAAGGCGCGTTGAAACGCCGGTCTCTCTTGAACTTTCTGGTGTCTTCGATGTTCTACCGGGATGCGCTGAACGCGCTTTATTCGGCGGGCGGTGTCTATGCCACGCTGATCCTGGGGTGGAGCATTATCCAGATTGGTGTGTTCGGTATCGTGGGTGCGATCACCGCCGCGATTGCCACGCAGATCGGCGGCATCTTTGACAGCCGTCTTGGCCCGAAACCCATCATCAAGTTCTGCTGTTTCGTCTTGATCGGCGTCACGCTGGTCATTGTCGGGATGAAGCGCACCAGCATCTTCGGCATCATTGCGCTGCCCGAAGGGTCGGCCGTCCCGGACATCATTTTCTACGTCTGCGGCGCGGCCATCGGCGGCGCGGGTGGCGCGATCTATGCCGCGTCGCGGTCCATGATGGTGCGCCATACCCACCCGGAACGCCCGACCGAGGCCTTTGGCCTGTTTGCCCTGTCCGGCAAGGCCACCGCCTTTCTGGCGCCGATGATGATCGCCCTTTTCTCGACCATGACAGGCAGCGCACAATTGGGGTATATTCCGGTCATCGCCCTGTTCATCCTTGGCCTGTATCTGTTGCGTTTCGTACACCCCGAAGGAGACCACGCCCAATGGTCAAAATCCGACGTTCCCTTACCCTGATTGCCGCCTTTCTGCTGTGCGCCTGCACCAGCGGGGCGGGCACCGATATTGATGGCACACCAACGCCGGACGTGGATCCGGCGACATTGCAGAACGTCGCCAAGGGCCAGTTCGGGGCAAAGCGCCGGGCGTCGGCCCAGGCCGCCGCGCCCCTTGGCGGTTATGCGCGCGGCTGTCTGGCGGGCGGCGTACAACTGGCCGAAACCGGACCCACCTGGCAAGCCATGCGCCTGTCGCGCAACCGCAATTGGGGGCATCCCGAACTGGTGGATTATGTGCAGGACCTGAGCCGCGCCGCCGCTCAGCAGCCCGGTTGGTCCGGCTTGTACGTCGGTGACATGAGCCAGCCGCGTGGCGGGCCGATGCTGACCGGGCACCGCAGCCATCAGATCGGTCTGGATGCCGACATCTGGATGTTGCCCGCCCGCAACCTGACCCTGAGCGCGGCAGACCGGGAGAACATCAGCTCAATATCCACCCGTCGCGCCTCGGGTGCTTACGTGAATTCCAACTGGACCCGCGCCCATCACGAGATCATCAAGGCCGCCGCCAGCGATGCACGCACGGCCCGCATCTTTGTCTTTCCGGGCGCCAAGGTGCAGATGTGCAAGGATGAAAAGGGCGATCGCGCGTGGCTGCGCAAGGTCCGGCCGTGGTGGGGGCATCACTACCATTTCCACGTCCGCCTGAACTGCCCCCGAGGTGCCCGCGGCTGTGTCGATCAGAACCCGCCACCCCCCGGAGACGGCTGTGCCGATGCGCAGGACTGGGTCAACAACATCCTGAACCCGCCGCCACCTGCCCCGCGTGATCCCAACGCCCCGGCCCCGAAACCGCGCCGCGACTTGCGTGTTGGAGACTTGCCGCAACAATGCTCTGGCGTTCTGGCCTCGCGCTGATCCTATGCGCCACCGCTGCCCTGTCTGATCCACTGACGTTTGTCTGGCGGACGGCACTGGACGCGGACTTGCCGCGCTTTGGGGGATTTTCGGCGATAGAAATGCAAACGCAGGATGCCGCTATTGTCCTGTCGGACCGTGGCAGTGCCTTTGCATTTTCGATCGACCGGCGCGCGCGGCACGTCGCTGCCCGGCCCGTTGGCATCGCCTGGGCGGATCGCGATACCGAGGGGCTCGCCTGGGCCAACGGCCAGCTGTTCTTCAGTTTTGAGGGGCCTGCCGAAGTGGGCCGATCCAACGGACGCGTGCTGCCGCGTGCACCGAGTTACAGGGAGTTTCCACAAAATGGCGGGTTCGAAGCGCTGGCCGGGACGCCTGACGGGATACTCTATGCCATTCCTGAACGCCCGGCGTCCAATAGCGCGCGCATACCGGTGCTGCAGCTGAATTCGGGTCGCTGGTCCGTGTTGACCCATCTGCCGTCGCTTGACGGATTTTCACCGGTGGGAGCAGACCTTGGTCCAGACGGATATCTCTATCTTCTGCTGCGGTCATTCTCGCCGGTTGGGTTTCGCAGTCAGGTTGCGCGGCTTGATCCAAGTGATCCGACGGGATCGTTCACACCCCTTTTGACCACGGCCCTTGGCGCGTACGGAAACCTTGAAGGGCTGGCTGTCTGGCAATCGCAGTCGGGGGCAACGTGCCTGACCATGGTGTCTGACAACAATTTCTTGTCTCTGCAACGCAGCGAACTGGTCGAATACGCCCTCACGGAAACACTTGCGGGCGGGGCGACCTGCGACTAAGAGGCGCTCGTCCGGCATGTCGCCGGACCAAGTCGCCGCAACCTTGCTAAAACGGGCACCAGATATGACACGCGCACACCTTCCCGGCATTCTTGCCATGGCCATTATCGTTGTGGCATCGAACATCCTTGTCCAGTTCCTGTTTGGAAACTGGCTGACCTGGGGGGCATTCACATACCCTCTGGCCTTCCTGGTCACCGACATCATGAACCGGGTTTACGGCGCGGGCCCTGCACGCACGGTTGTGTTTGTCGGCTTTATCGTGGGGGTCTTCTGCTCTCTCGTCGGGACACAGATCATGGGCGAATTCGGCCCGCTCGTGACCTTCCGCATTGCCATCGGCTCGGGCCTTGCCTTTCTGACCGCGCAATTGCTGGATGTCGGCATCTTTTCGGCGCTGCGCCGTGGCGCGTGGTGGAAAGCGCCGCTGGCCTCGACCGTCATCGGCAGTTCCGTGGACACCGCCATCTTCTTCACCATCGCGTTCTCGGGCGCGCTGACCTGGCTGGAACCGGGCAATGACGTATCTTGGGCCGGCGAGGTTCTGCCGCTTCTGGGCGTGGGTCCGCTGGTACCGCTGTGGGTCTCGCTCGCGACTGCGGACTGGATGGTCAAGCTGACCCTTGCGCTTATTGCATTGGCACCCTTCCGCTGGGTGACGGCCCGCGCGGGCGGCCCTGCTGAAATTCGTTGACATTCGCAGGCGCTGTGCCACCATCCAAAGTGAATTCAACAAATCGGAAGGAGGTGATCCAGTGTCGAGAAAGGTATTGGAGAGAGGTGTCGGAACAGCTTGGGGGGTCGCCTGCTAAGGCAAACCTACGCGGTGCAGACCGCCAAGTTGGTCGGTTGATCTAACCGGCACAACCTCCGAAACATTTCGAGAAGGGCCGCCCATAACAGGCGGCCCTTTTTCGTATCAGGCGGCCACCGCCTCGGCGTCCAGCGACCGCCATGCGGCAATTTCCGTATCGTGGGTTTCGGCCTTGACCGGCATGATTTTGGCCATGGACTCGATCAGGTCCTCGGCGCTGTCCGGCGCGCCGACCACGACGTACCGGCGCACGTTCGTAATGGATTTGAACCGGCTTTTCAGGGCCTCCCAACTCCATGTCGCGCCAGTTTCCGCGCCATCGTAGCGGTCAAAGATCAGCAACATGTCGACCTTGTCGTCGTGACTGTCGAACGCGTGGTTCATCGTCTCGGCCATCGCCTCCATGTCCTCGTGGGTTACCTTGTTGGTGATGCGAAATGCATACAGGTCAGGGCGCGATGTCTTCACTTGGGTGATACTGTTCGTCGTCAGCATGTTCATCCTCCGAAATTTCTGTGCGATTGGGAAGGGAACGCACTGGCGTGGGCCCGTGTTCCCGCCTTATCAAGGGCCATGCTGCGGATTAACGACGACATCACCCTTCAGGACTGGGAACTGAACGAACAATTCGTGCGCGCCTCGGGTCCCGGCGGGCAGAACGTCAACAAGGTGGCAACGGCAGTGGAACTGCGGTTCGAGGCGCAGCGATCACCATCCCTGCCCGGTCCCGTCAAAACCCGGCTCAAGCGGCTGGCAGGCCGTCGGTGGACCACCGAGGGCGCCCTGATCATTCAATGTGACGAAACCCGCAGTCAGGCCCGCAACCGCGACATCGCACGTCAAAGGTTGGCCGACCTGATCCGCAAGGCGCTGGTCAAGCCCAAACGCCGGATCGCGACCAAACCCACGCTGGGATCGAAAAAGCGCCGGCTCAAGGCCAAGAAGGAACGAGGAGAGGTCAAGGCCCTGCGCGGACGCGTGGGGCCCGACGAATAGCGGATCAGCCCAGCGACAGCAGATCGACCATCGCCCGTTGCGACGTGGACCCGTCATGGTCGGGCGCGATCGGCGAAAAGCCCAACGGCGCGGTGTCGCTGCGCGTGACATGATGGGTTGAGCCACCGCAAGCTGCGGCAGTGGTCAAGGCGGCCAAAACAAGGAAGAACTGAAGTCGTTTCATGTATCTGCTCGATAGGTATTTGCCTGTTATTGTTCACAACATGACAGGCAATATGGGCAGGATTGGGGCGATTGTTCGTGAATTTAAGACATTTTTCCAGAGCAGATCATCTGCCGTGGGAAAGGTGTTGAATGCCAATTTAATGAATTGAATCAACGTTCTAAATTTTTTCTGGGCGAGGTTCAAAAACGTGCAATATTGACCGACAGACGCCGCTGATGTAAAGAAAACGGGAAAATCTTTACATCAGGGACGTGGGGCGCTCAATGTCGGACAGAACTGAATCCATCACTGGTAGCTTGCCCGAACCCACGTACAAGATCCCGACTTTGCCACCTGCATTTGATTTCGAAAGCAGGCGCATCCTGCGCGCGCTGAAAGATGCGCACAGATGGCTGGCGCTGTTAGACGGTAAGGCGGAAATTATTCCAAACCAAGGTATCCTGATTGACACTTTGGCACTACAGGAGGCGGCGGCCAGTTCAGAGATCGAGAACATCGTCACGACGCAGGATGAACTCTTTCAGACAAACGCGACGCGGCAGATTTTCCCAAGCTCCGCAGCAAAAGAAGTCGCCCTGTACAACGAAGCATTGCGCCATGGCTTTGCTGATATGTTGAACCAGCAAGGCGTTCTTTCGACAAACTGCATCATCGGCATGTTTCAGACCATCAAGAGAACGACAGGAGAGTTCCGACAGACACCCGGAACCGTTCTCAAAAACGACCAGACCCAAGAGATCGTGTTCGTTCCTCCGCAATCGAGAATTGAGATTGTTGAAGCCATGGGACAACTCGAAGCATTCATGAACGAAGAGTTACGAGAGGACATTGATCCGCTCGTGGCCATGGCGGTGATTCATCATCAATTCGAAAGCATTCATCCATTCCCAGACGGAAATGGGCGAATTGGGCGTATTATCAACGTGTTGTACCTATGCAAGATGGGCTATCTCAGAATCCCGATCCTCTACCTAAGCCGGTACATCGTCCGCAACAAGATCGAGTACTACAGGCTACTTCAAGCTGTCCGAGACGAGGGCTTGTGGGAGGACTGGACTGTTTTCATCATCAAAGGTGTCGCCGAAACGGCCAAGGAAACATCTGAGTTGGTCTCAAAAATGAAGACGCTGATGGATGTATTCAAGCAGCGCCTCAAGGACGAGACGAAACTCTACAGTCATGAGTTGGTCAACAATATGTTCCGCCACCCGTACACCCGCATTGAATATGTCATGGATGAAGTTGGTGTCAGCCGCCCAACCGCTGGTCGCTACCTCGAGCAAGTCTGCGACATCGGCCTGCTTCAGAAACTGTCGATCAAGAGGAACAACTACTATGTAAACACCGCGCTGATTGAACTGCTGATCAGCGACGAAGCCTAAACCACGACCTCGACCCGGTCTTGCGCTCCAACCCCGAACACGCGCTTGTAGCGCTCAATCTCAGCCTCCGGTCCCATGGCCTTGTTGGGGTTATCCGACAGCTTCACTGTCGGTCGCCCGTTCGCCGACACGGCCTTGCACACAAGCGAAAAGGGCGCCAACCGGTCTGCGTCCGTCAGGCCCTTGAAGTCATTGGTCAGCATCGTGCCCCAGCCAAAGGACACCTTGACCCGACCCGCGAATTGTTGGTGCAGTTCGACGATCTTGTCCGCGTCCAGCCCGTCCGAGAAGATCACCAGCTTGTCGCGTGGATCCTCGCCCCGATCCTGCCACCACTTGATGGCCACCTCGGCCCCGGTGGCCGGATCGCCGCTGTCGATGCGGATCCCGGTCCAGCCCGCCAGCCAGTCGGGCGCGCGATCCAGGAACCCTTCGGTGCCGTAGGTGTCGGGCAGGATGATGCGCAGATTGCCGTCATGCTCGTCATGCCAATCGCTCAGAACATCATAGGGGGCCTGCGCCAGCGCCTCGTCCGTTTCCGCCAGGGCCGAATAGACCATGGGCAATTCATGCGCATTGGTTCCGATGGCTTCCAGATCGCGGTTCTTGGCAATCAGGCAATTGGATGTGCCTGCGAACTGATCGCCCAGCCCCTCGCCCATCGCTTGCACGCACCAGTCCTGCCACAAGAAGGAATGCCGCCGACGCGTGCCGAAATCCGCCACGCGCAGCCCTTCATGCCCTTTCAGCCGTTCGATCTTTTCCCACAGCTTTGTCATCGCCCGGGCATAAAGCACCTGCAACTCGAACCGGCCCATCTCGTTCAGGACCGCCCGCCCGCGCAGCTCCATCAGCACCGACAGGGCCGGAATTTCCCACAGCATCACCTCGGGCCACGCCCCTTCGAAGGTCAGCTCGTATTGGTCACCTGTCCGCTCCAGATGGTAGGCCGGCAGGCGCAGCGTCTCGAACCAATCCATGAATTCGGGTGTGAACATCTGCCGCTTGCCATAGAACGTATTGCCGCGCATCCACGTGCTTTCCCCACGGCGCAGCGACAGGGACCGGATATGGTCCAACTGCTCGCGCAACTCGCCCTCGTCGATCAGCTTGGCCAGCGGCACGTGTGTCGATCGGTTGATCAGCGAAAACGTCACCTGCGTGTCCGGCTTGTTGCGAAACACAGACTGGCACATCAGCAGCTTGTAGAAATCCGTATCGATCAGCGACCGCACGATGGGGTCGATCTTCCATTTATGGTTCCAGACACGGGTGGCGATATCGACCATGGGCAGGCTTCCTTGAACGGCTTGTACCGTTGTGCCCAATCAGGCGGACAGGGGCAAGTCAGGCCCCAATGTCAAACAAGCGTGACACCCGCGGCTGTCATCCCCGATTGCGCGGCCGCAAGCGAACCATCGAGGTCGATGGCCCGGCACAGGTCCATCCGCACATCCACCTTGAACCCCAGCTTGGCCGCATCCACGGCAGAGAAGTTGACGCAGAAATCGGTGGCAAGCCCCACCATCGTCAGGTCCTTAATCCCACGCGTGCGCAGATACCCGTCCAACCCCGTCGGGGTCGTGTGATCGTTCTCAAAGAACGCGGAATAGCTGTCGATGGCCGGACGGTACCCCTTGCGCACGATCATATCCGCCCGGTCCGTGTTCAGATGGTCATGAAACAGCGCCCCGTCCGTCCCCTGAATACAGTGATCCGGCCACAGCACCTGCGGACCATAAGGCATCTCGATCATTTCATACGCTGCGTTGCCCGCATGTGACGACGCAAAGGACGAATGCCCCGCCGGGTGCCAGTCCTGCGTCAGCACCACCGCCTCGACCTCCGCCATCAGCGCATTGATGCCCGCAACAATCTCATCCCCGCCGGGCACGGCCAGCGCGCCACCGGGGCAAAAGTCATTCTGGACGTCGATCACGATCAGGGCGCGGGTCATGGGAAGCCTCCGGCTGGGATTGGTGCAGTTTACGGGGGCCGCAGCCCAAGGTGAAGCGCATTCGATTTTGCCGCTTCGCCGTTTCGTGCGATAAACAGGACAGTTTCAGCCGATGGTACACATGGACAAGCCCGACATCACATCCTGCACCTTACGTGAAAGTGCCTGGATATTTGACGTCTACGACTGTCCCGATGGGGAAACACTTTTCCGCGCCGAAGCTTTGGCCACAACCTGGACCGAGCCAATGTTCATGTGGCAGCTTTTGCTTTGGGGTGCCGCCGGGTGGGTCACATTTTGGATCATGCGCGAGCTTTGGCAACACATCCTGTGGAGCAGTCGGTTCTGGTTTCAGGCCGTGGTGCTTGTCGGCGGCACACCCGTCATCCTGTTCTTGGCGCTGTGGTTCATGAATGCGCCTTACAACCTTGCCCGCCATGGATTGCAGTTGACCCACGGGGAATCGATCGGCGTCACGCTTGCGGTCTGGTCGATGGTCATGGGCTGGCTTTTCTTCAAGGCATCGCAACGATCAGGCAAAGGTTGAAGCACGCGGTATCAACGCGTATCTGCCCCGCATGTTCACAATCGCCGCCCTCTACCACTTTACACGGTTCGAAGACCCTGCTGCCCTCAAGGGTCCGCTGGCGGCCCTGTGCTGTGGTCAGGACGTGAAGGGCACGCTGCTCCTGGCCCCCGAGGGGATCAACGGGACCATCGCGGGCCCGCGTGCGGGCGTTGATGCGGTGCTGGCCCATATCCGCGCATTGCCGGGCTGCGCCGATCTGGACTGGAAGGAAAGCACCAGTGCCACGCCCCCCTTCGGCAAGATGAAGGTGCGCCTGAAGCGCGAGATCGTGACCATGGGTCAGCCCGATGTCGATCCCGCCGCGCGTGTCGGCCACTATGTAGAGCCCGCTGACTGGAATGACCTGATCAAACGCGAGGATGTCGCCGTCATCGACACCCGCAACGACTATGAGGTAGCCATCGGCACCTTTGACGGCGCGATTGATCCCGCCACCCGCAGCTTTGGCGAGTTTCCCGCATGGTGGGAGGCGAACAAGCATCGCTTTCATGGGCAAAAGGTGGCGATGTTCTGTACCGGCGGCATCCGCTGCGAGAAATCCACGAACTACCTGCTCGGTCAGGGGGTGGAGGATGTGTTCCATCTCAAGGGCGGCATTCTGAAATATCTCGAAGAGGTGCCCGCCGCGCGCAGCACGTGGCGCGGCGATTGCTTTGTCTTTGACGGGCGCGTGAGTGTCGGGCACGCGTTGAAGGTCGGTCCGCACCAACTCTGCCATGCTTGCCGCCGCCCGATCTTGCCTGCGGATATGGACAGGCCAGCATATGAAGCCGGGGTCAGCTGCCATCACTGCGTGGACGAGACCAGCACCGAGGACAAGGCCCGCTTTCGCGAGCGCCAGAAGCAGATCGAACTGGCCCGCGCCCGGGGCGAGGATCACCTGAGCGGACCGATGGTGCCGGACAAGGGCTGACGGGAGCAAAGCCCATCCTCCTCACACACTCCGCGGCGTTAACCCTTTCTTCAGACTTGGCACCGTACGCAGCGTTAACCCTGCTTTCCCCGCGATTTCGTGCACGCGCGGTGCACGGGTTGTGCACGCCCGGTGTACGGGTTGTGACCCGGCCCCGGCCCTTATCTGCAAGGTGTTAACGCGGGGCTGTCGCATGTTGGCGTTTCAACATGCCGACCCGTTGCGCGTACGGTCGTCTCATGCGGGTTGCAGGGCCCGCCTGGGCCGTGTCCGCATCAGCAGCCACACCATGATGGCGATGTTCAGCCCGTTCCACGCGATCCCGTTCCAGAACGCCATCCGGTAGCTGCCCGTCACGTCATAGACCCAGCCCGACATCCAACCGCCCAGCGCCATGCCCATGATCGTTGCCATCATCACAAATCCGACCCGCGCACCGGCCTCGCGCGCAGGCATGTATTCACGCACGATTATGGCATAGCTGGGCACGATCCCGCCCTGGCTGAGCCCAAAGATCAGGCTGACCACATAAAGCGAAACGAGCGCGTCCGAGGGCAGGTACAGCACCAGCGCAATGCATTGCAGGACAGACCCCAGCAACAGCGTTTTCACTCCCCCCAGCCGGTCGGCCAACAGCCCGGATACAAGGCGCGATCCAACCCCGCCAAGCAGCATCAATGCCAGCATCTCTGCCCCGACCGCGGGCCCGTAGCCAAGGTCGACGCAATAGCTGACGATGTGCACCTGCGGCATGGACATCGCCACGCAGCACCCGACACCTGCAAGGCCCAACAGCCATGCCAGGGCGCGCGGCGGCAGGCCCACGGATGCCGCATTGCCGGACGATACCGCTTCGGCCATTTGGTGAGCGGTATCAGGAACTTGGCGGCGCAGCGTAAAGGCCAGCGGGATCACGACAATCAGGGTGACGACCGCCAGAACGGCATAGGCTGTGCGCCATCCCTGCGTTTCCAGAATATCGGCCAGCAGGATGGGCCAGATCGCGCCCGACAGATAGTTCCCGCTGGCGGCGATCGCCACCGCGATCCCGCGCCGTTTCAGGAACCAGTGCGAAATGTCCGCAATCAGCGGCCCGAACCCGACCGAGGTTCCAAAGCCCACCAGCAGCTGCGCCAGCGACAGGCCAAGGATCGACCCGCTGGCCATCGCCAACCCGTACCCGGCCGCGATGCCAACCGCGCATACCACCAGAACGCGACTGACCCCCCAGGTGTCCACGGCCCGTCCAATGGCAAAGTTGCCAATGGCAAAGCCCACCATGGTCAGCGTGTAGGGCATGCTGGCTGCGGCCCGGGTCACGCCGAACTCTGCCTCGACCGCGGGCATGATCACAATGATGGCCCACATGCCGACATTGGCGACCATCGCGATCAGCAAGGTCAGCCCAAGGCGCATCCAGGAATAGGTACTGTCGTGAGCGGTGGTCGTCATACCGGCATCTGCGCACCCGGCGTGACGCGACGCAAGCAAGTTGCTGACAATTCGAAGTGTTAATCCTGCCGTAACAGGCCTCATGCTAGCCCTGTTCCCGGGTGAAAAACTGAGGTGTGGGATATGAGCGTGCAAGCCAATGCGCGGCCAATCATCATCAAGAGGAAGAAGGTTGTCGGCGGTGGTGGTCACCATGGCGGTGCCTGGAAAGTGGCCTATGCGGATTTTGTGACCGCGATGATGGCCTTCTTCATGTTGATGTGGCTGCTGAATGCGACGACCGAAAAACAGCGCAAGGGCATCGCGGATTACTTTTCTCCGACCATTCCGATCAACCGGGTATCGGGCGGCGGCGACGGCAGCTTTGGCGGCGACAGCGTGTTCTCTGAAGTCACGTTGCCCCAGAACGGTACAGGCGCCTCGTCTCAGCGGCCCACCGAATCCAAGCAGGCGCGTGGCGAGACCGGCGCAACCGACACCGGTGATCTGACGGCAGAGCAGGAAGAAGTGTTCAAATCTGTCGAGGCCAGACTTTTGGGCAAGGGCGGCGAGACCAAGGTCATGGACAATGACCTGCAACACATCGTGACCCGCATCACGGATGAAGGTCTGGTGATCGAACTGTTTGCGCTGGAAGATACGCCACTGTTTGTCGAAGGGACGGACACGCCGACACCGCTGTTGCGTGATCTGTCGCGCCTGATTGCTGATGCCACCCGCACCGTCAAGAACAACGTCGCTGTCGAAGGGCATGTGCCGGCGCAGCCCATCGTGATTGCCGAACGCGCGACATGGCAAAGTTCCGTGGCGCGCGCGAATGCGATGCGGGTCTTGCTGGAACAGACTGGTGTTGATTCCCAACGCATTGCACGCGTCACGGGCCACGCGGATCGCGAACCGGCGGTCAGAAATCCGATGGCAGTACGCAACAACCGCATCGAGATTATCTTTCTTCGGGACTGACCCGCCGGAATAGCTTGGATTTTATCTGTTAGCCCGGCGTTAAGGCGGCACACCTATCTGTTGGCTCAATTCGGTCGGTACAGCAGAAAGGCGTGTCCATGACGATTTCTTCCTCGCTCAATGCAGGTGTTGCAGGGTTGCAGGCAAATGCAACGCGGCTTGCGTCCATTTCGGACAACATCGCAAACTCCTCAACCTTCGGGTACAAACGGGTTCAGACGGACTTTCAGTCGCTGGTGATCTCGTCAAACGGGGCAACCTATTCGGCCGGGGGTGTCCGGGCGTCCACTGAACGGCTGATTGATCAGCGCGGGTCGCTGGTATCGACCTCCAACGCCACGGACCTTGCCGTGCGCGGACGTGGCATGCTGCCGGTCGCACAAAGCAGCGATGTGAATGTCGGCAACGGCAACAGCCAGATGTTCCTGACCACGACCGGGTCATTTCGCACCGATGCGCAGGGTTTTCTGAGGTCGGATTCAGGCCTGGTGCTCTTGGGTTGGCCCGCGTTGGCCGATGGGACAGTGCCGACATTCCCGCGTGACACATCGGATGGCTTGCAACCGGTTCAGATCAACGTGAACCAGTTTTCCGGAGAGCCGACGACGCAACTGTCGCTGGGTGTGAACCTGCCCGCCACGGACACGGATGCGGGATCTGCCGGCGAGGTTCAGTACTTGTCGGTCGAGTATTTTGACAACCTCGGCACGTCCGAGAACATCAACATCAGTTTCACGCCGACGGTTCCGGGCGCCGGCACGTCGAATGAATGGACCATGCAGTTGACCGACTCGGCCCTCGGGGGGGCCGTCGTGGGTGAATACGTGCTGACCTTCGACGACAGCCGAACCGCGGGCGGAACGCTCGCGTCGGTCGCGACAACCAGCGGCGGGGCCTATGATCCGGCGACGGGCACAATCATTGTGACCGCAGAGGGTGGACCGCTGGAAATCAACATCGGCCAACTGGGCGAAAGCGATGGGCTGACCCAGCTCTCTGACAGTTTTGCCCCGGTGTCGATTTCGAAGGACGGCTCACCCGTCGGCAACATGACCAATGTCGAGGTGGACGCGAACGGCTTTGTGACCGCGTTCTTCGACACGGGTATCAGCCGCACGATCTATCAGATCCCGCTGGTCGACCTACCCAATCCGAACGGTATGGTGGCGCTGGACCAGCAGACCTATCTGCCCTCGCCGGAAAGCGGCAGCTTCTTTCTTTGGGATGCAGGTGACGGTCCAACGGGCGACATCGTGTCCTATGCGCGCGAGGAATCCGCCGTGGATGTGGCGGGCGAACTGACCGCAATGATCCAGACCCAACGGGCCTATTCGTCAAATGCCAAGGTCATTCAGACCGTGGACGAGATGCTGCAGGAAACCACGAACATCAAACGCTGATAAGTCCGCAAGGCGCAGCACAACGCGGGAGTTGGCGATATGTCACTGACCAGTGCACTTACTTCGGCCATGTCAGGCCTTCGGGCGGCCAGTCGCGGGTCCGAAATCGTATCGAGCAATATCGCCAACGCCAACACGCCCGGATACGTCCGGCGCACCCTGTCGATTTCTTCGGACACGGGCGGCGGCGCGGTCGGCGTTCGGATCAACGGTGTGGTGCGGCATGTCGACCAGCAGATCATCAATGACCGACGGCTGGCCGGAGCAGAAACAGGATATCGTTCTGAAACGACATCCGCCCTGACCCGGATCGAAGATCTGATCGGAACACCGGACAGCGCCGGGTCACTTGCCGCGCGCGTCGCCGATTTTGAGCAAAGCCTGATCACTGCCAGCAGCCGGCCCGACGCCACCGAACGCCTGACAAGCGTCGCGTTTGCCGCCAAGGACCTGGCCCAGTCCATCGCGACTGTTGCGGGCGGCATACAGGATGCCCGGACCCAAGCCGATCGCAGCATCGACGCTCAGGTCACACGTTTGAACGACGCTCTGAAAGGTGTCGAAACGCTCAATTCGCGGATCGTTGCAAGCAATGCAAGCGGCACCGATATTGCGGCCCTTCAGGACCAGCGCCAACAGTTGATCGACGAGATCAGCGAAATGGTACCGGTACGCACGGTGCCACGCGACCATGGCGCGGTGGCCCTTTATTCGACAGGTGGGGCGATCCTGCTGGAAGGTCGCGCCGTCGAGGTTGGGTTTGATCCGGCCAACACGGTGACACCCTACGAATCCATTGGCGATGGCACTTTGTCTGGGCTGACCCTGAATGGCGTTTCCATCAACACATCCTCTGCCAATGGCCGTCTGCATGGTGGGACGTTGGGCGCCCAGTTCGAAATCAGGGATGAGATTGCCCCGGCGGCGCAAGCCCAAGTTGACGCGATCGCCCGAGACTTGATCGAACGCTTCGAAGACAGCGCCGTTGACCCGACACTGGCGGCCGGCGATGCCGGCTTGTTCACAGATGAGGGAAACCCTCTGGATGCGACGACGGAACTGGGGCTGGCCACACGGCTGTCCCTGAATGCGCTGGTTGATCCGGATCAAGGTGGAGAGACATGGCGCATCCGTGATGGCTTGGGTGCCGCCGCACCGGGCGACGCAGGGGAGTCCACACTTCTGATCGCGTTGACGGATGTGCTGGGTGCAACACGCACGCAGGCGTCCGGTTCATTCGGACCATCGCCGCTCAGCGTTGAAGGCGTCGTGGCAAGCCTCTCATCCCAAATCGGAACGGATCGTCTGCGCGAAGACCGCCAGCTGTCATTCGCGAATGCCCAGTTCACGGAACTGACCCAAATCGAATTGGCTGATGGCGTCGACACCGATGCGGAGATTCAGAACCTGATGATCCTGGAACAGGCCTATGCCGCCAATGCGCGGGTCATCTCTACCGTCGATGAGATGTTCGACACGTTGATGAGGATTTGAACATGTACAGCTATGGACTGGGTGATCTGGCTCAGAACTTTCTTCTTCAACGCCGTGGCGCAGCATTGAAAACGGAAATGACGCGCCTGAATGAAGAGTTGGCGAGCGGCCGGATCAGCGACGTCAAATCGGTGCTTGCCGGCAACGTCAGCTACCTGTCCGACATCGAAGGCGATTTGCGGACACTGTCGGGTTACAAGGTCGCCACGTCAGAAGCCGCGCAATTTGCCTCGGCCGCGCAAAGCGCGCTGGACAGAATTGACACGGGTGTCGCGACGCTCAGCACTGCGCTGATCACAGCATCATCCAGTGCTGTTGGTCCGGTGCTGGACCAAATGTCCGTGGATGCAAAGAACGAGTTGAGCAGCATTGTCACATCGCTCAACACATCCAGCGGTGGGCGATCTTTGTTTGCGGGCGCCGCGACCGACCGGCCCGCCTTGAATGGCGCGGACACCATCCTGGCCGACCTGCGCGCCGCAATTGCGGGCAATACCACGGTCGACGACATCAGCGCCGCCGTCGATGCCTGGTTCGATGATCCCGCGGGGTTTCGTGCCTCGGCATACACCGGATCCGATAGCGCACTTGCCGCATTCCAGTTGGCGGAGGACGAACAGGTATCGGTCAGCCTGAAGGCGGACGATACTGTGTTCCGAACCCTGATGAAGAACACTGCGTTGGCCGCAATCGCTGCAGATGACAGTCTGGCCCTCTCCGGCCCAGCCCAACAGAGCCTACTTCAGCAAGCGGGCGAAGGACTGTTCGAAGCCAAGGCCGACTTGACCGCCGCCCGGAGCAACCTCGGCTCAGCCGAGGCGCGCATTGACACCATCGCAACCCGCAACGCAGCCCGCGACACATCCCTGCAGTTTGCCAAGGGCGCATTGCTGCAGGCCGACCCCTATGACACCGCAACCCAATTGGAGGCAGTCCAATTCCAGCTTCAATCCCTTTACACGATCACCGCACGCATGTCCGATCTGTCGCTGGTCAACTTCGTCAGATGATCCGCGCACTCATCTGGCTGGTCGTCACGCTTGGGGCAACGGCAGCCATAGCAAACCCCGTGCGGATCAAGGACCTTGTCGACTTTGATGGCGTCCGTGGCAATGACCTTGTTGGATACGGACTGGTTGTCGGACTGGATGGAACCGGTGACGGTCTGCGCAACGCGCCCTTTACCGAAGACATCATGACGAACATCCTCGAGCGGCTGGGGGTGAACGTCACGGGCGAACAGTTTCGGCCCAAGAATGTGGCCGCCGTGATCGTCACTGCCACACTCCCACCCTTTGCGCGCAGCGGAAGCCAGATCGATATTACGGTCTCGGCGATCGGCGACGCCAAGAGCCTGCTCGGCGGCACGCTGGTGATGACGCCGATGAACGCGGCAGACGGTGAAATCTATGCCGTAGCACAGGGCACCATTCTTGCCGGCGGCGCCGTTGCCGAAGGTGATGGTGCGCGTGTCACCCAGGGCGTCCCTACGTCAGGCGTGATTCCATCCGGAGCCCGCATCGAGCGAGAGATCGACTTTGAACTCAGCAGTCTGACCGATATGCGGTTGGCGCTGCGCGATCCGGATTTTACCACCGCGGCGCGGATCGAGGATGCAATCAATGCCGTGTTCGGACGCTCGGTCGCAACGATGCTGGATTCTGGCACGGTTTCCTTGAGCATCCCCCAGACCCGCGCCAGATCCGTGGCGCACGCGCTTGGCCGAATTGAAAACATCGCCGTGCAACCGGAACGCAAGGCTCGCGTTGTCGTCGACCAGCGATCGGGCACGATCGTCATGGGCGACGACGTCCGAATTTCGCGCGTTGCGGTATCACAAGGCAATCTGACGCTTCGTATTCAAGAGCAACCTCTGGCCGTCCAACCCAACCCATTTGCCAACGGCCAGACCGTAGTTGTGCCTCGGACAACGGTGGATTTGCAGGATGAAGAAGGTCCAGGACTGGCCGAAATTCCCGAAGGGGCATCCTTGTCCGAGGTCATTGCCGGATTGAATGCTCTTGGTGTTGCTCCGCGAGACATGATCGATATCCTGAAAAGCATCAAAGCTGCGGGTGCGCTGCATGCCGAGTTTGTTGTCCGCTAAGTCTCTGCGCAAGGTGGTCGCACCGGGTACGGCGAAGCTGCGCAATCATGGGTGCGCGCCATGCGGACACTCCCCAGCTTCTGCTCAACTCAAGTGATGTTGAAACGGCGTGAGCAAATTGACTGGACTTAGAAGGAACGCCTTGCCCACCACGTCTGTCCGCAACGAGATCTTGCTGTGTGAGGACAGACCGAAAGGGGGCAGTGCACCAACGCGAACGTCCAAGGTATGCGATATGGAACGCTTTCGTGCAGCACGGCTTTAACTTTTCCAAAGCGCAGGCGTAACAAATCTGGGATGCTCGTATGCGCCGTCCGCCATGACTGCTTGCGGCTAGAAGTAGCTGCGCACCAGGCTCCCGGCGATCAAGCTCCATCCGTCAGCGATAACAAAGAATGCCAGCTTGAATGGCAACGACACGATGGCCGGCGGCACCATCATCATCCCCATACTCATCAACACGGCCGCAGCCACAAGATCGATGATCAGGAACGGCAGAAAGATCAGGAATCCGATCTGAAACGCACGCGAAATTTCGGACAAAAGGAAACTCGGGATCAATACCGACAAGGGCGCATCCGGTTCCAGCACGATACCTTGCGTATCAGGCCGCAGATCGGCCATCGCGGCAAATGTATCCGCGTCCAATCGGCCTGCCATGAAGACACGGAACGGCTCGAGCGTGCGAACAAACGCGGCTTCGGGGTCTATCTGCTCGTCCAGCAGCGGGCGCAACCCGCTTGTCCACGCTTCGGTAAAGACGGGTTCCATGATGAAGTAGGTGAGAAACAACGCCAGGCTGACGATCAGCATGTTCGGAGGTGATTGTTGCAAGCCGATTGCCTGGCGCAGGATCGACAGTACCGTCACCAGAAACGGAAAGCATGTGACCATGATGGCCAGACCGGGCGCAAGGCTCAAAACAGTGATCAGCGCAAGCAACTGCAGCGTGCGCGCGCTCAACGAACTGTCGTCTCCAAGCGAGATCGCAATGTCCTGAGCGCTCGCCATGCTGGGCAAGAGCACAAGTACACACAGCCACAGGCCCGAAACCCTCACGCGATCAAAGACCTGCGCCAAGGTCGAGGATCTCGGTCAACCGGACAACCAGTTGACCTTCATCTGCACCTTCGGCTTCTTCCAAAGTCCCGCGGGCGATCAACTTGTCACCCACATACAGGTCCACGGGATCATCGACACGTTTGTCCAGCGTGAGGACGGCATTCGAGCCCAGCATCACCAGGTCGCGTACCAGTGGACGGGCGCGCCCGACAGACACCGTAATTTCGATCGGCACAGCCGTGAAGGGATTATGCGCGTCCGAGGCCAGAGCTTTGGTCGAGGGAGTTTCAGCCATCTTTAACCTCATCAGTGTGATTTTCAAAAAAGGATGCGACTGCGGCCGAAATGTCTGCAACGGTTCGGTCCAGGTGCAGCTCGGCTTCTGTCCGTTCCACCCGCAACGTCACTTGGGTGGGTGCCAACAGTTCGTCAGTCACCAGTATGAACGGTTTGGGAGGATCATCATTCAGAGCCGCGCGCACAGACGATTCGCTTTCAGGTGCCACAACAATCTCGATCGCGGAATCCAGGCTGTCGCGCACCATGCTCTGAACGGTGTCGCGCACATGTGCACCAAGACTGGCCTTCGCGATCTGCGGCAGAATGATGTCAGTGACGTTGCGAAGGATCGCTTCGACCGAAGCGTTCAAAGTTGCGCGCAACTCATGATATTCGAATGACGCGTTCTGAAGACTGGCAGCAAGACCGCTTGAAACAAATGAACGGGTTTCCGTTTGTGCGGCCACCGCATCGTCCCATCCCGCCTGGTACCCTTTTTCAAAGGCTTCCAGTTTCTGGTCTTCGATTTCTTCCGCGCCCAGATGCTGAAGGGCAGCCTGCTTCGGCTTTGGCTCTCCGAAATCCTGGAATAGATGCGCCGCTGACATCACGCACGCTCCTCTTCCAGCCAGCTGCGCAGGATTTCAACGGTTTCTTCCTGCCGCTCACCTATCATGGAGCGTAGACGATCAACGGGGTCCGCAGGCAGTTGTTCAATACTTGCGCCGGGTGAACCCGTCCCCATCGCGGGCAAGTCGGGCAGCATGTCTTGCGCGGAACTCATGTCAATGTCTGGAAAGTCAGCGCCAACATCGGAGGCGGACGCGACCAACGCGGGTGCCGTTTCGTCGGAGGCTGGAGGCAAGGCCTGCAAGCCTTCGATCTGTGACGGCGCGCGCGACAACACGGGACGCACGACAAAAAGCCCGAGGACGAGAGTAACCACTGCGAGGATTGCCATCTGAATGGCAGACATCACGTCGATGTGGACTTGATCCAATATCGATGTTTCCGCGATCGTCCCTTGAGGCACAACACTTTGCAATTCCATCGCTTTGATTGTGATAACGTCGCCACGCGCCTCGTCGAAACCGACAGCAGACGCCACCAACTCCTTCAGGGCATCCAATTCTTCCGGCGACCGTTGGATGCTGTCCGCGTCTGCATCTTCTGGCACGACCGTCTCGTTTACCAGCACGGCGACGGTTATACGGCGGATGGCACCAGCTGCTTTGACAATCGCACGCTCTGTTTCCGACACTTCGTAATTGATCCGCTCTCGTGTCTCGGAATTCTGAGACGATGCACTGTCTCCGCCCGCGCCTTCGCCGTCCGGTAGGTTGGAGGCGACGGTGACATCCCCATTGCCAGCTTCGCTGGACGTGCTGCTGCGCTCTTCGGTGTCCGTGCTGACCACGACCCTTTGCTGTGGATCAAAACGACGTTCGCGAATTTCTTCTGTTTCAGTGACGGTGTCGACGCTAACCTCAACAAACGCATTCCCGGGACCCACGCGGGCTTCGAGCAAGCGTTCGACACGCTCCCTGAGCATCTGTGCCTTGTCATCAGCACCAGCGGTTTGCGCGGCGTCATCTCCTGTGCCGACCAATGCACCGTTTGCGTCAATTACTGCGACATCATCCGCCGCAAGCCCGGCCACGGCGGACGCAACGAGGAACCTGATCGCCTTGGCCTGTTGCGCAGAAAGGTCGCCACCATTTGGCGTGATCGAGACGGAAGCAGTTGGCGTAACGCTCCGCTGAAAGGGGTTTGACCCGGTCGATGCGATGTGAACGCGCGCCATGGCAACATGCGGACTGGACACGATCGTTCGCGCCAGTTCCCCCTCTTTCGCACGCCAATAAGCGGCATCGAACATCTGCGATGTAGTGCCAAAGCCAGACAGATTGTCCAAAAGCTCGTAGCCGCGGCTGCTGTTGGCCGGCAAGCCTTCGCTCGCAAGGGTAAGGCGCAACTGATCCCGCTCTTGCGCATCGACAAAAATCGACCCACCGCGAACCTCGAATGGGACGCCCCGCTGCTCAAGCGATCGAACGACATCCCCCGCAGCCCCGTTTTCCAAACCTGCATAAAGCAGTGTCATCGTCGGCGCTGTCGCGATTCGCGACATCGCCAGGACCGCCAGGAACATGGCGACAGTTGCCGCCACGACAGTGATCTGGCGTTTGATATCCAGTCCCATCCAGACATTCAGTAATTGCTGCACAATCGCCTCCGTCATACCGCGCGTTCTGCCCGGCGTTGAAACAGCAATGACTGAACAGCCTTAACAATCGGTTAGTTGATCTGTGAGAAATCTTGCTTCGACAATTTTGAGCGGGACTCGGATGACAGACGCAGTTGTGGATACCCCAGAAGAGGTCAAGAAACCCTCTAAGTTGCCTGTGATACTGGGCCTTGTTGCCCTTTTGCTTGGGGCCGGCGGTGGGTTCTTTGCAACTTTCTCCGGAATGATCCTGGCACCCGAATCGGCAGCAAAACAGGCGGACAGGAATGCGGCACCGGACAGTCTGCCGGACGTTTCGTTCGTTCCGGTCGAGCCGATGGTGATCTCTTTGTCACCCAGTTCTCAAGGCCGACACCTCCGGTTTCGCGCGCAGCTCGAAGTGCCTTCGCAGTATGCATCCGATGTCGAATCCATTCTCCCGCGGGTGGTGGATGTTCTGAACGGATATCTGCGTGCTTTGGAAACCAAGGATATTGAAAGTCCGGCGGCGCTGACACGGTTGCGTGCCCAGATGCTGAGACGCGTGCAAATCGTGACGGGTCCCGGACGCGTGAATGACCTTCTGATCATGGAATTCGTACTAAGCTGATGGTGTATGCATGGACTTGATTGCCGATATCTTTCTGGCCGCCGGAGCGTTGGGCGCCGGATTCTACTGTTTCGTACTGGGGCGTCGTTTGAACCGGTTCAACAACCTTGAAAAAGGAGTGGGCGGAGCTGTTGCCGTGCTGTCTGCACAGGTTGACGACTTGACCAAGACGTTGGAAGCGGCACAGCGAACGGCGGCAGAGTCTGCCGAAACGCTAAGTGACACGACGCAACGCGCCGCAGAGATGGCGCGGCGGCTGGAGCTGCAAATGGCGGCGCTGCATGACGTGCCCGCTGCATCGCTTCCGGACCCTGTCGCACCACCGCCCCCGGAACCACAAGAACCAACCGAACCGATTTTCACCCGAAGACGTGTTGGAGGTGGCCAATGAAGCGCAATGGGAAACGCACATTTGCCCACCGCGGATCGGTTGCACTTCTGGTGATGTTGTTGGCGGGCTCCGCCGTACTGCGAATTGGTGTGGGTGCAAACTCTGCCATGGCGGACATCGACCTATCCGACGGTTTTTCGCTTCCGCTTGGCGCGCGATCAACCGACCCCATGCCCCAAAAAGAAGTCGACACTGACATCAAACCGTTGCTGGACGCCCTGCGGGCCCGCGAGGCCCGCGTTGCGGAACGCGAAGGTGCATTGGCAGCGCGAAGTAAGGCGCTTGATGTGGCTCAGGCAGAGATCGAAAGAAGGTTAGCAGCGCTTGAGGCGACTGAAGCGCGGCTGCGACAGACACTTACTATTGCGCAAACAGCGGCCGAAGATGATCTGGCAAAGCTGACAACTGTCTATGAAAACATGAAGCCCAAAGATGCGTCGGCTTTGTTTGAAGCGATGGAACCTGCATTTGCTGCCGGTTTCCTCGGGCGCATGCAACCCGAGGCAGCGGCAAAGATTTTGGCGGGTCTTGATCCCCAGGCGGCATATTCGATCAGTGCAATCTTGGCCGGCCGGAACGCGCGCGCACCTAAAAACTGACGCCACCGAGAGGCTTTGTTAACGGCTGTCTGCAATTTTGCTGCCGAACGGAAAGAGGGAATTGTGACGTGATTGGAATCATCGGCATTGTGACCATCTTTGTAATGGTATTTGGCGGCTATCTGGCAGCAGGTGGCAAGATGGGTATCATCTTGAAGTCCCTGCCGTTCGAAATGACGATGATCATCGGGGCCGCTGTGGGTGCCTTCCTGATCAGCAATTCCATGTCCGAAATCAAACACACGATCAAGGATCTTGGCAAGGTGTTCAAGGGCCCAAAATGGGCGCACGAAGATTACAAGGAATTGCTGTGCCTGTTGTTCGAGCTGATACGTCTTGCCCGACAAAACCCCGTCGCAATCGAAGAACATATTGAAGATCCGGAGAATTCGTCGATTTTCTCGAGATATCCGAAGATTGTCGCGGACGGGGAAGCAACTGCGTTGATATGCGACACAATGCGGTCTGCCTCCATGAACTATGACGACCCGCATCAGGTCGAAGAGGTTTTGGAAAAGCGCATGGATGCCAACATGCATCATGCCCTTCATTCCAGTCACGCTCTACAAACGGTCGCCGATGGCCTGCCCGCCCTTGGTATCGTCGCGGCCGTTCTGGGCGTGATCAAAACCATGGCCTCTATTGATCAACCGCCGGAAATCCTCGGCAAACTGATCGGCGGCGCTCTTGTCGGGACGTTTCTTGGCGTTTTTCTGGCTTATGGACTGGTTGGTCCGTTTGCAGCCAAGGTGAAAGCGGTGGTTGAAGAGGACAGCCACTTCTATCAACTGATCCGCGAAGTCCTGGTCGCGAACCTGCACAACCACGCCACCAACATTTGCATCGAAGTCGGGCGCCAGAATACACCCTCGCATTGCCGACCGTCTTTTTCCGACCTCGAAGAAGCCTTGAAATCCGTCAAACAGAACGCCGCATGAAACGCTTTCTTCCGGCCATCTTTCTCTGGTTTGCCTCTGCTGTTGTATCAAATGCTGCAGAGATTACGGTTCGATCGGGCGCACATGACGGGTTCGCGCGATTGGTTCTGGACGTCCCACGCGAGACAGAGTGGTCTGTGCAACAAGATACCGACCAAGCGACAATCAGTATTGCGGATCACGCGGGCGGTTTCGACATCGCCAGTGTTTTTGAGCGCATCGACCAAACCTATGTGCGGGCCGTCTCCAGCGAAGCTGGTACGCTCAACATCGCATTCAATTGCAAATGTGCCGCAGAGGTTTTTCGTTCAGGCGCAAGCATGATCGTCGTCGACATCAGTCAAACCGAGGGCCTCGCAGAGGTTTCAACCGCCTCCGAGATATCATTTGGATTGGAGTTCGTGGGAACGACCCGATTGGCATTTGATCCTGCTGAAAAGCCACCAACATTGAACACTGAGGCACAGACGCCAACAATTGATTTCGCAGAAAATAGCCGCGAACCTTCTACCGCGACACCGTCAGCAGACATCGCGAGCACATCTCGGACGGCCGATTTGGAAAGTCTGCGCCAAGCGCAAGAAAAACTGGCCGAAAGGATCAGTTTTGCTGCAACCACTGGTGTCTTGCGCCCAAACAACCAGGGCATTGATTTGCCCGGAGCCGAAGCAAGGCCGCAGATTAACACTCAAATCTTCGACTCGTCGGTACAGTTGCTCGACGACGAAGTGGGAATCGGTCCGATAGGTGGCAATCTTCGGATCACATCCAGCAATGATGTACCAAGCGACGGCATAGACCAGATCCAGGCGTCCACAACACTTGGGGTTCGGTGTATCGACCCTGCTTTGGTGCGCGTACAAGACTGGGGCGATGATGCCGGCTTTGCAAAGTCTGTTTCGAACCTCCGGCGCGACTTGTACTCAGAGTTTGATGTACTGAATCCCGAAGTGGCAACAGACCTGGCGCGGCTCTATCTACACTTCGGCTTTGGAGCAGAAGCACGGCAAATACTCGCGATGATCGATCAACCGACCCAATCAACCGCACCGCTTGCGTCCATAGCAGATGTCATGGAGTTCGGCTCGGCAAAACCAGACAACTACATTGAGAGCTTCTTGGATTGCGATTCAGATGTCGCGCTCTGGGCGATCCTGGCCAAGCAAGACCTGCAACCATCGGATACAATCAACAGTGATGCGGCCATTCGCAGCCTGAGCAGCCTGCCCTTGCACCTTCGGCGTTTCGTTGCACCGGCACTGAGCAAGAAGTTATTGGCCTATGGCGACCAAGATGCGGCGGCGGCCGCGTTGCGCGGCTTGGAGCGGACATCCGAACCACTTCAGTCTGCCGGTGCAATGGCAAAGGCCGACATCGAGTTGGCGCAAGGTGACGTCGCAGTCGCGCAAGACCGTTTGAAGGGCATCGTGGAATCGAACGACCAGCAATCGGCACAGGCGTTGATACGATATGTTGACACGCATTTGGACGCGGAGGTTGCGATTGATGATGATGTCGCAACCCTTGTCGAGGCCTATGCTTTGGAGTTTCGCGATGATCCCCTCGGACAGGAGCTGAGGCGCACGCATGTTCTTGCACTTGCCAAGTCAGAGCAGTTTGATGCGGCTTTTGCCGCACTTGATCGCATGCGCCCGAGCGGGAATGCCGGTCTCGCCGACAGGCTTGAATCTCCGCTGATTGAATTGCTGTCCAAAACCGCGGACGATGCAACGTTTCTGGAACATGCATTTGCTGCGATCACGTCGCACCCACAGGACCTATCGCCTCAAGCCAGGTCCCTTTTGACCGAGCGGTTGATAGAGCTAGGGTTCCTTAGCGAGGCAGAGCATTTGATGACCGCGAGCGGCGAAACCCTTACGCCGCAGCATCGTCTTTTGCGCGCGCGTATTTCAATGGGCTTGTCGCGCCCAAGAGAGGCGCTTGCATTTCTTGGCAACCTCGAAGGTGAGGTAGCTGAGCGGTTGCGAGCACAAGCCAATGCGCATGCTGGCGAATATGGCATGGCATACACCCTGTTCTCGGAAATGAATGCGGGCCCGGATCAGCTACAATCTGCCTGGCTGTCCGACGATTGGCTGGTGTTGATCGAGCCGACCGAACCAGTGCTTGGGCCAGCCGTTACCGTAGCCACATCGGCATTGGATAACTCCGGCGATCTGAACGGAATGCTGGGGCGGACAGAGGACGCACTCGATGAAAGCGCAAATGCGAGAGACGTTATACGGCAATTATTGACCATGGATGCCGTATCACAACTTCCGGAAGGCTGATCACATCCAGCGAAACTTGGTTACCAAATCTAAACCGGATCCTGCCTAAGCTGCGCTTATCACAGAAAGTGATGAGGCATGATCGTGAACCGCAAATTGATGAAATCAATTCCCCCGCCTGCCACGTTGCAAAATCTTAGTTCACGTTCCACTTGGATGCTCACAAATGCCTATCACCTGAACTTGAGCAGGAAATGGGTTCGCGATCATGAGAAAACCCTTCACATTGATCAAGTTGCCGAAGCGCCGGGTGTCTTTGCTTCCAATACAGCCGCACCTGCATGGGTCATGGCGCGATGAAGTTTTCCCCATCTGCGATATTCAGCCCAACAGTCATGCTCGCGGTTGCGCTGATGGCCATCATCGTGATGATGATTCTACCGATGCCAGCATGGGTCTTGGACATTGGGCTCGCGGCATCATTCGCACTTGCCATTCTGATCTTTACGATCACGCTTTTCATTGAAAGGCCCCTGGACTTTTCTTCGTTCCCGACAATTCTCCTCGCGTCTTTGATGCTCCGCTTGTCCCTGAATGTGTCATCCACCAAGCTGATTATCGGTCAGGGTCATACAGGAACGCATGCCGCTGGTGATGTGATCGAAGGCTTCGCCCAGTTCATCATGGGCGGCAGCGTATTTCTAGGTTTGGTCGTCTTTTGCGTTTTGCTGATCGTGAACTTCATGGTCATCACAAAGGGTGCGACTCGGATGGCTGAAGTCGGAGCGCGATTTGCCTTGGACGGCATGCCAGGCAAGCAATTGGCAATTGACAGCGACATGTCCGCCGGTGCCATTGACCACAAGGAAGCCAAGGCACGGCGTGAACTTGAACAAGCGGAAACGACATTCTTTGGGTCGCTGGACGGCGCATCGAAATTCGTGAAAGGCGATGCAGTTGCGGGGCTGTTGATCACGCTTCTAAACCTTGTTGCAGGCTTGGTTATGGGCGTTGCCGTGCATGGCATGGCTCTTGGAAGTGCGTTCGAAACCTATGCCATTCTCACCGTTGGCGACGGGCTTGTGTCGCAAATCCCGGCTGTTGTCATCTCGATTGCGTCTGCGTTGTTGCTGGCGCGCGGTGGCGCCAAGGGTGCGACAGATCTGGCAGTGTTTGGTCAACTGGGCCGTCACCCGGCCGCCCTTGCGACGGTTGCAGTACTCATGGCGATGCTGGGCTTGTTTCCTGGTTTGCCGGTTGTCCCTTTTTTGGGTGGCGCCCTTGCCCTTGCCGTTGCCGCGTTCCTGATCAAGCGAAAATCAAACGCGGCAGAAAGTGTCGAAATAGATCTGGATTCAGTGCAAGAGGTCGCGCCCGAAAAATCGCTTGGGGATGTTCTTGAGCTGGACGATATCCATGTCGAGTTTGCGCCGGATCTGGTGAACATGGTGTTGGATCCAGGGACGGGGTTGGACGCGAGGATCGCAAACATGCGTGTGCACGTTGCGACGGTGTTTGGCGTCATTCTGCCTGAGATTCGATTGACCGATAATCCAGGACTGCCAACCAGCGGGTACGTGCTGCGCATTCAGGGTGTGGAACAAGCGCGCGGCACCATCAAACCCCACGAAATTCTGGCATTGGCCCCGGACACAAGTGACAATCTGCCGGATGGCGAAGACACCACAGAGCCCGTCTATGGTGCGCCCGCGCGTTGGATCGCGACCGAAGATCAAGAAATTGCGGCTATGGCGGGTGTGACCCTGGTCACCCCCACCGAAATTCTTGCGACCCATTTGCTCGAGGTCGTAAAACGCAACTTCAGCAGGCTGCTGACGCTCAAATCGCTGCGGCGTTTGTTGGAAGAGATGAAAACCGTGTCTGATCCCGTGCGCGCGGAAGCAAACGGGAAGATGCTGGATGCGCTGATTCCAGACAAAGTTCCGATGGACATTCTGCACGCTGTTTTGCGCCTTCTTCTGGACGAACAGGTCTCCATCCGAAACTTGCCGCTCATACTTGAAGCTGTAGCCGAAGCGCGCGGCTTGAACGCGCAACCCGAAGCGATTTGCGAGCATGTACGCCAGCGTCTGGGCTTTCAGATCATATCGGGCATTCGCCGTGAAGATGGCACGCTGCCATTGATCCAGCTCGCACCCGAATGGGAGGATACATTCGCAAGCTATCAGGTCGATGCGGACCGAGGGTTGGATATCGCTCTGCCGCCGGACTTGTTCAACAGGCTCGCAGACAATGTTACGGAAAAGCTGCAGGATGCGGGCGATCAGGGCATCTTTCCAGCTGTTGTCACAAATACACGACGGCGAAGGTTCCTGAAGACACTGATGCGCGCAAAGGGGATCAACAATCCCGTGTTGTCGTTTGAAGAGATCGGGGTGGACGCACGACCGTCCCTGGTGGGTGTTGTCGCGGCATGACTGCGATGGCCAGTTTCCTTGCAATGCTCCAGGAGGAACTCTGGCTGGGGTTTGTCGTCTTCTTGCGTGTCGCTGCTACAGTTGCGCTGCTCCCTGGCTTTGGCGAACAGTCCGTACCGATGCGGATCAAACTTGTTCTCGCAGTGGCTTTCACGTTGATCGTCACACCGGCGATCTCCGACGGCGTGCCGGCCTTCTCGGTCGACATGTTGGCCGTTTTTGCCATCACGGAAGTTGTCGCTGGTGTCCTCATCGGCTTGGGCATTCGATTGTTCATCCTGGCTTTGCAAACGGCCGGGGCCATCGCGGCGCAATCAACGTCCCTTTCACAGATCCTCGGCGGAGCAGCCATCGAGCCGCTGCCCGCAATGGGGTATGTTCTGACGGTCGGCGCAGTTGCTTTGGCCGTCATGGCCGGGCTGCATATCAAAGCCGCGCATCTCCTCATACACTCTTACGTGCTGCTGCCGATGGGACTGTTTTCTGCCGGCGCGGACGTTGCGGATTGGGGACTTGCACAGGTCGCCCACGCGTTCGAACTGGCTTTCTTGTTGGCGGCCCCGTTTGTTTTGATGTCCGTGCTGTACAATCTGGCCCTGGGCGTCATCAACAAGGCAATGCCGCAGCTGATGGTCGCGTTTGTTGGCGCGCCGGTCATCACCTTGGGCGGGTTGTTCCTTCTGTTTTTGGCCGCACCAGTCATGCTCTCCGTATGGCTATCGGCGCTTGATCAGTTCATGGCCGCACCGTTCGAGCATGCGCAATGAGCAACCAGGACGAAGACACAGACAAATCTTTTGATCCAACGCCACAAAAGCTGTTGGAGGCGCGAAAAAAAGGCGAAGTGGCCAAGTCAGTCGATCTGCATACAGCCGCTGCCTATGCCGGGCTGACACTGACTTTTGTTGCCATTGGCACGCAGATGGTCGCGTCGTTTGGAAGCGCCTTGCAAGTCTTGCTGGATCAACCCGCAGACCTGGCAGATGTCTTGTTCCAAGGTGGCTCATCCGCTGTGATGGGCGGCATTCTATGGACAACCTCCACCTCGATTGCGCCGTTGTTCGCGGTTCCGGCCTTGGCGGTATTGGCGGCCGTACTTGCACAGCGGGCATTTGTTGTTGCCCCATCCAAGTTGCAGCCCAAACTCTCTCGGATCTCCTTGCTTCAGAATGCGAAGCAGAAGTTCGGGCGCAGTGGATTCTTTGAGTTTGGCAAAAGCTTTGCAAAGCTCCTGCTTTATTCTGCCTGCCTCGCTCTATTTCTTGTTGCGCGGCTTCCGGAAATGGTCGGGGTCATGCACGCATCGCCTGGGTTGGTTGCTGCCTTGCTGGCCGAGATGTGCATCGCCTTCCTTTTTATTGTCGTCCTGATTTCGACTGCTTTGGGAGGCATCGATGCCATCTGGCAGCATCAGGAACATATCCGCAAAAATCGCATGTCGCGCAAAGAGATCATGGACGAAACCAAGAACTCAGAAGGCGATCCACATCTGAAACAGGAGCGCCGCGCGCGGGCACAGGCCATCGCGACGCAGCAAATGATGGCAGACGTTCCGCAAGCGGACGTCGTAATCGTGAACCCGACGCACTATGCAGTGGTGTTGAAATGGAGCCGCGGCAGCGGCACTGCCCCTGTTTGTGTCGCCAAAGGCGTTGACGAAATCGCGTTGCGGATTCGCGAAATTGCCCAAGAAAATGGTGTGCCGATCCATAGCGATCCGCCGACCGCACGGACACTGCATGCGATAACGGCTATAGGTGACGAAGTGCACCCCGATCAATACGCCGCGGTCGCCGCAGCCATTCGGTTCGCAGACAAGATGCGTGAACAGGTGAGAGGGCGCATTTGATATGGACCTCAGACAACTCAAGCAGATTTCGGATCTCAAATATCAAAAAAGCGAACAGGCCATCGCAAAACTGCGCGGCCGGGAATCGGCGCTGCGTTCCGAATTGAGCCGGTTGCAATCGCTCGCGCATGAGACGCACAAAACTCCGGTACAAGACGCAGAACTGCGGTCGATAGGAGGAGACGTCATTTGGTTGAAGTGGCTCGCGTCAGAACAACGAAAGCTGAGTATTGAGCTGGCGCAAGTTCTTGCGCAGAAGGAAAACCTGATGGTTCAGCACAGAACTGCCAGCGGGAAAAAAGCAGTGTCTGATGCGTTGCTGGAACGATCACAGCACAAAGCGCGCAAGGATCAGGTCAAGCGTTCGCTTGATGAAGCGATCGATGCATCCGTGGTGCGGTCCGAATTCAGTAGTCCTGACGGGCGATCTCGACAATGAGAACGTCCGTAATCTGGTCACCCATGTCTTTCTGCGCGACTTCGCGAAGCGCCGCCCGTAGAACTGCCAGGTTGTTTGAATTCGTAAATGCTCCGTCAAATCCGCCAACATTGGCGTGATCAAAGAGCACTTGCAGGAATGAGTCCCTGAGTTTTGGTTCACGCGAGTAAATCGCATCCTTCTGCCCGGCGGGTACTTCGAGACTGAGCGACAGAACGACCAATGCCTGCACGGTATCGTCGTTTACGACCGGCACCACGAACTGGTTGTTCATCTTTACGTACTCTCGATTCAACGTATCTTCGGGCGGGTCGGCAGGCATGCTGGCGTCTTGGGGCATCTCACCTTCGACGACCTCGACCGGTTCGGGGTCAGGACGCAGAAACACGCCCGCACCAACGCCGGCTCCCAGCCCGACAAGCAACAGTATCAAAGGCAGTAATTTTTTCACGGCGCGAGCTCCTAGAAGGGCAAAACTGCATCAAGAACTTGCTGACCAATCCGGGGTTGCTGGACATCAGTGATCTGTCCGCGACCACCATAAGACACGCGCGCCTGGGCAATCTTGTCATAGGTTATTTCATTCTTGCGCGAGATATCTTCCGGTCGAACGTAGCCCGACACCAAGAGTTCCCGGAGTTCAAAATTGACGCGCAGCTCTTGAGAGCCAGAGATCGACAGGATCCCGTTCGGCAAGACATCGACGACGGTTGCTGCAACCCTGAGGGTCAGTTTCTCTTCCCGCTTCACCGATCCATCGCCGCTTGATCCCGAACTGGAGGTGATGGACACCAGATCGGAAGATGACGCACCTTCTGGAAGTTTTTCGTCCAATCGCTGCGGCAGCCCACCCAACTGCGGCACCTGAAGGCTTTCGCTTCCGCTGCGCGACCGATCCGTTTCATTGGAAATCTCAGCACTTTCATCAATCTCGATGACAACCGTCATAATGTCGCCGCGTTGGACGGCACGCCGGTCGCCCAACAGGGACGAGCGTTGTCCGCTCCAAAGCGAGGCGCGATCGGTCGGACCGACCTCTTCAACGACCAGCGGAAGACTGGCCGATACCATCGCCGAATGCTCGCGCGTTTCAAGCGGGTTCGAAAAGCTTGGCGCCTTGCCGATGTGATCCATGCGACCGCATGCGACAACAGCGCTCATGGCGATAAGGACTGTCGCGGTTCGGACAAATTTGCAAATGGGATACGTGGTCATCTGGTTACCTTGATTGATCCGTCTTCCTGAACGAAGCCGAACAGTGTGGCGCGTGAATTGAGATTCATAACCCGCACGCGGTCTCCGGCGCCGCCGCGTTCCAACGCTCGCCCCTCGGTCGTGATCGAAAGCCCCCCGGTATTGAAGAACAACGGCACAATCTGGTTTCTGTTCACGATGGCAGGAGCTCCGATTGCGTCGAACGGAATCGGGCGACCAGCATACAGCGCAACACGCGCCTCTTGACCAACAACATCCGACATACGATCGAATACGCCAGGTTGCACGCCATCGCGCACCGCAAGATCCGCGGCGGTGATAAGTGTGCCCGGTCGCAATGTGCGCGTCGGGGTCACCGTGTCCGCAAGAACCCATCCAGAGGACAGCAACAGGAGAAGCAAAGCGCGCATCATCGCACCTGCGTCATCGCACCCATCATCTGATCGGCGGCTGAAATCACTTTCGAGTTCATCTCGTACCCGCGCTGTGCCGCAATAAGGTCCGTAATCTCACGCACAGCATCGACCGAGCTTTCCTCAAGATACCCTTGGCGCAGTGTGCCCAAACCGTCGAGGCCGGGTGTCGTGACAACCGGGGGGCCGGAGGCATCTGTTTCGGCAAACAGATTGCTGCCCAGCGCCTCGAGACCTTTGGGGTTTGTGAAACCGGTCAAGTTGAACTGACCGATCAACTGCCCTGCCGTCGTGTCGGCAAAATAGGCATAGACTTCGCCGTCGCCGTTGACAGAGATGCTGCGGGCATCTTCGGGTATGACGATTTCCGGTGCAACGGGATATCCGTCCGACGTAACAATCACGCCTTCTCCCGTGCGCTTCAAAGCGCCATCACGGGTATAGCCTGTTTGTCCGGACGGCAGGGTCACTTCGAAGTATCCGTTCCCATCGATTGCGAGGTCAAGATCACCACCCGTCGCAGCAAGCGATCCCTGCGCCAAGTGGACAGATACCGCAGACGGTCGTACTCCAAGTCCTAGCTGAACACCGGTCGGCAATACGGTTCCGTCTGATGCATTGATCGCACCGGGTCGAGTCATTTGCTGGTAGTGCAAGTCGGCAAATTCCGCACGCCGCGCATTGTAGCCGGTCGTGCTCATGTTCGCGAGGTTGTTGGAGATGGTCTCTACTCGCATCTGCTGGGCGAGCATACCCGTAGCCGCAATCTTGAGAGCGCGCATATGTGGCTCCTTAGTTGGATTTCAACATCGCATCCATCGCACGACGGACACGTTCGTCTTCAGAATTCAGAAAGTTTTGCCCCATTTCGTAGGCGCGTTGGATTTCGATCATGCGGGCCAGTTGCCCGATCGGATCGACATTGGATTCTTCGACGAACCCCTGCATCACACGCGCTGTTCCAGACGGTTCAAATCCGTCATCTGCACGAAACATTAGTCCGCCTTGACGTGTCATTCGCGATGAATCGGTGGGCTGCACCAACCCGATCTGACCGACAAAGGCGCCATCCGCGCTGATTGATCCGTCCGGCGAAATCGACAGCGAAGCAGCCCCCGGTGGGATAAAAACCGGCGCTCCGCCCGCATCAAGGACTGCATAGCCGTCCGGTGTGACCAAGTCCCCCTGTCCGTTCGGCGAGAAGCTACCCGCGCGCGTCAAGCGTTCGCCATCCGGGGTCTGGATCAGGAAAAAACCATCCCCTTCGATCGCAAGATCAAACGTACCGCCGGTTTGAGTGAGCGTTCCCTGCACAAAGGACGTCTGCCGCACATTACCGTGCCCCATCGACAGTGACGCGCCGCCTTGCATCGCCTGCACGTATTCGGAAAACACCATGCCTTCCTGACGATATCCAGTGGTCGCACTGTTTGCGATGTTGTTGGCGACAATTTGCATTTCGCGCATCAATCCGGATTGCCGGGTCAGTGTGATATACCCTGTGCTGTCCATTTTACCCTCCGATCACCAATGGAATGATCCGGTCCTGAAAAAACGACACCAGCGTCTGTGTCATGAACCCCATCGACAGCCAGAACACGACTACGATTGCCGCAAGCTTGGGTACGAATGTGAGCGTCATCTCTTGGATTGAAGTCAAAGCTTGTACCAATCCAATCGAGACGCCCGCGACCAAGGCAATGGTCAGGATGGGCATCGATACGAGAACCGCAATCCACAAGCCCTGGCGCAAGGTGTCGAAGAAGATGACTTCGTTCAGCATATCAAACGGGCATCCGCAGTATTTCTTGGTACGCCTCGACAACCTTGTTGCGCACGGTCACGGCGGTTTCGACGGCCAGTTCGGTCTGCGCAAGGGCCTGGACCAGGGAGTGCGGATCGGCCTGTCCGACCATCGCGTCCTTGGCGACCTGTTCGCCTTGCGCGAGGGTTTGCGCAAAATCCATCGCGACTTTGCCAAAGAGGCTGCCCCCGTCACTCTGACCCGGTTGGGTCGCTGGCCGCAGTGCGGCGTAGTTTTTGACTGCTGATAAAGTTGCGGTTTCCATTCTGGATCTCCTTCAATTCGCCCGCTTCAGCGGCGCAATAGCTGCATCAAACTCGACGACATCTGCCGTGTTTGTTCGAACATTTTCAGGTTGGCTTCGTAGCTGCGCTGCGCTTCGCGTGCGTCAGCCAATTCAATGAGCAGGTCGACATTCGACCCGTCATAGTGGCCGCTTCCATCCGCCATCGGATGGCCTGGATCGTAGACGCGATCCAAGGGTCGATCATCCAGTGACATTCGGCCCACTTCGACCCGCGCCACACCATGTCCGCCGTCAAACTCAGTCCGAAAAGGCACAGTCTTGCGCCGGTAGCCGGGCGTGTCGGCGTTCGAGATATTCTCGGACAAATGGCGCAGTCGTTCAGCCTGAGCCTGAAGGCCACTTGCGGAAACCGACAGTGATTTTGAAAACTCGCTCATGTCGACCCCCTACTGACGCCCAAGGCTGGAACGCAGTATTGTCATCGCGCTTTTGTATATTGCGAGGGAACGGTCATGCTGTCTCTTGGCATCCGTCGCGCGCAGCATCTCCGTCTCAAGTGAGACAGAATTGCCGTCGGGCGCGGCAAAGGTCTGGTCTTCGATCATGTTCGCCTGACCGCTGCCAGCAAGACTGCCATGCAGGTGCGCGGCTCGCGTTGCGCGCTGGGAAAATGCGCCGTCACTGGCGGGCGCATACACCTCGGTGAATTTGGGAATATCGCGCGCAACGTACCCGGGCGTATCCGCATTCGCCACGTTCTGGGCAATAACCGCCTGCCTTTGACCGGCATGCATCGCCATCGCATGTGCGGATTCGAAAATGGCCAGCTTTTGAAACATCGGGGCTTCTCCCTCGTGTGGTTTCATCAACGCTTAACTCTGATTCCCTAAAAAACTGTTTGCAGACATCAGGAGGATCCGATGCGCCACGCTGTACGATTGCAAATGCTGCAATCCAAACTTGCCGATATTCAAGTTGTCCGGCCAATCGGGAGGATTTGCGCCGCGCGTGGGAACGTTCTGAACGTTTCCGGTCTGAACGAAGTGGCGAAGATCGGTGATCGGGTTGAGGTCACGCGTCAATCCGGTGAGACCTTGTCAGCAGAAATTGTCCAACTCTCACAGACGGATGTGACCATCATTCCTGACGGCGCGTTCGAGGGCATAGCGCTCGGCGACCGGGTAACCATTGACAGCCAGCCAAAAATTGCGCCGAACGAGACATGGCTTGGCCGCATTGTTGATCCAAACGGAACGCCATTGGATGGTCGTCCCTTGGGGCAAGGTTTCGTCACCAGGCCTCTCAAATGTGCGCCGCCCGCTGCAGCAACTCGACGCGCTCTGGGTGCGCGTATGAACACCGGGCATGTGGTGTTTGACACAATGCTCCCGATTGTGCGAGGGCAGCGCATGGGCTTGTTTGCCGGGTCCGGCGTGGGCAAGTCCAGCCTTATGGGGCAATTCGCAAAGCGCATGTCAGCCGACATTGTCGTGATCGCGATGATCGGCGAACGCGGGCGGGAAGTGAGGCACTTCGTCGACGATGTTCTTGGATCCGAAGGATTGCAGCGATCCGTAATTGTTGCTGCCACTTCGGACCAATCACCCTTGTTGCGGCGCCGATGTGCCTGGACTGCGATGGCCGTCGCCGAGCATTTCAGAGACGAAGGGTTGTCAGTGCTGCTTTTGGCGGATTCCATCACCCGATTTGCAGAAGCGCATCGCGAAGTTGCCGTCGCCGCCGGAGAAGCACCGGTTCTACGAGGTTTCCCTGCATCCACCTCTCACATGATCATGTCCCTGTGTGAAAGAGCTGGACCAGGTGGTCCGAATCACGGCGATATCACGGCGGTGTTCAGCGTTCTTGTTGCCGGGTCGGACATGGACGAACCGATCGCAGACATCTTGCGCGGTGTTCTCGATGGGCATGTCGTCCTCGACCGCAGTATTGCCGAGCGAGGCCGCTTTCCAGCGGTGGATGTTTTGCGATCCGTTTCCCGAAGCCTGCCAGGTGCCGCAACCACTCAGGAAAATGAGATGATCGCCGAGACACGAAAACTCTTGGGCTCGCACGCTCAGAACCAAATGATGATCAGTGCCGGTTTATATACGCAAGGCACGGATCCAGACATTGATACGGCAATTCAAGCGTGGCCCCATTTGGACAAGGTCATGTCGGTCGTTCATGAGCAAGACGCTGCGCACAGCTTTGACCAACTTGCGCTGGCCCTGAGGCGCGGAGGCGGTCAGGTCGGAAAACAGCGATCGCCAAGATAGTTGGTTTAGGCGATGATGAGTACGTTAGAAACGAAACCAAGCCACGTGTTCAACTGCTTTCGAGCGTCCGAAACAAAGCGGTGCTTCAGCCACCGAGAAGCGTAAGAGCTATAGCTGCACCAGACGCACCACCACCGGATGCGCCGAGTTGTGCTCGGGCAAGAAAAGTGGTGATCAGACGATCAAGTGTCTCTGGTTCAGCAATCTCTGCCGGGCTGCTCACGCCAAGAATGCGTTCTGAGCGCTCTTGAAACACGGTCAATTGTTGATCGATGTCGACCTGACCGAAGGCCTCAGGCAATCCCAGTGCAGTTTCGAACAGACTGCGTAATGGTGGCTGGCCCATAATTCCGAACCACTTGGATGCATCAGTGCCATCGCTCTGCACCAAAGCCGGGAGTGTCCGCTCTGCATAGAGGGCAATTCGCATCGTGTCGTCTTGTTCACCTGTGGCGACTTCGAAACTGTTCGCTTGGAAACGGGCGATAATGTCTTCTGCAAATCCAGGTTGGACCCCACCGCGGAGCTCTCCGGGACCAAGTCCGAACGCTTCGGAAAAGTCGCGATACCTGCTGTCAGTAAATCTGTTGGCCAGTGCATCATCCGCGGTCGTTCCATCACTCAACATCTTTTGGATGAAGAAGGTGTTGTTGATGTCGTCAGACAGACCAAACGCACCCAAGGCGACGGTCAGGACTTGCCGGTCAGCGACCAACTCTTCGGCAGATGTAATCGAGGCGATCTTCTCGGCAAAATGGTCGGTATCACGTTTTAGCTGCGTCGACTCGCTGAACGTCGCGAGTTGCTGATCATATGTCCGCTGAAGGAACTGCCAGCCAACCAACCCGGATGATATGAGAACCGGTTGATACATGGTCAGTGATTTGCGGCGAGCAGGCGCTCTTCACGTGGTAACAACGCACGCAACGCTTTGAGACACTTGTAGTGATCATCTTGAAGCAGCGCATGCGACGCCAAATCCAGATGTTTGCGGCTGTCAGGGTCAACAAAAACCTGGCTCAGTTCTTCAATGCTTCGCAGCAATGGGTGACGCGCTTCCTGCTTGTCGCTGTCTCCGGACAGAACCAATTGGATGGCGTAGCAAACCCGTTTGACTGGTGTTTTGGCATCTTCAGGGTGAATTGCGTCTCGCAATCGCAAGATGTGAGCGTCCGGTGTGACGATCGCCAAGCGGCTGCGACGGTCACCATTTTCAATGACCGCGCCATTGATCAAAACACGTTCCTTGGGGCTCAATTTGAGGATCAGTCCACTCATGTCACCGCACCTTCCGATTTCAAGCCACGCAATACGGCCATGTTGATTTCGAGAAGCGGCAACACCGACGCTTTCTCGCGAAGAATGCGACCCGTATGATGTCGCGTGAAATCGGCCAGGTAGATAATCCGCGCCTTGAGTTCGTCAGGAAGCGGGTTGGCGTCGTCGGCGATATCCACCACCAAGGCAGTCCACAGTTTCTGGTTCAAATGAAGCGCATCAGCGAAGGCCGGGAAATTCGCTTTGGACTCGACCGCACGATCCCGCAGTTGTTGCGTGACTTTGGCAATCACTTCGTATTCTGACCTGCGACCACTTTTGGTGGATGTCGCGTGTTCGGCGTAACCCTTCAGGGCCTGGGACATCGCATTCAAGGTTTCACCTACTCATTTTTGAAAGAAGGAGGCGCGATATGCGCCTCCTTCAAGTGCGTTAACGGAAGAGCGACAGGATCGACTGCGGCGCCTGGTTGGCAATCGAAAGCGACTGCACACCCAACTGCTGCTGCGTTTGCAGCGCCTGCAGGCGTGCGGACACTTCCTCCATATCGGCGTCCACAAGCGACCCGATGCCCGACTTCAAGGAGTCTGTCAGGCTCGAAATGAAGCTCGACTGGGTTTCAATCCGGTTCTGAGCCGAACCAAATGCCGCCGACGCATCAATCGACTGTTGGATCAGACCGTCAATCGCGGCCAAAGCACCCGTCGCATCCTGTGTCACGTCAATGTTGGCCAGAGCGCCCAAACCGCCTGAGGACGCATTGGTGCCCGCAGTACCGCCCTGGGTGATCTGCGCGCTGAAATTGATCGCCGCGCCAGAAGCGTTGCTGATCTGGATTTCATTCTGGTTCACGTCGCCCGCAGTATTCGTGGTGCTGTTGATCGAAGCCGTGTAGTCACCGGATCCGGTGGCCGCACCAAAGAACGCGTTGATCTGACTGGTCAGTTGGGCTGCAACATCAGTTGTTGAATCGGATTCTGCGGCAACATAGCTGAACGTCCGTGCGCCGGTGGTAGTACCACCGCCAACAACATTGATCTCAAGGTCGCTCAGGTAGATCTGGTAAGTAGCACCAGCCTGAACTTCGTTCACGGAGAATGTTGCCGTGGTTCCGTCGGCCAGAGCCGTGGCCGCGTTGGTCGCTTCGTCGGTCAGGTCATCGTTTTCAAAGTAGGAGTTGACCGCGGCGCCAGTTGTGTCGGCGCCATCAGCAACCGTTGCACCGTTCAAAGCAGTGAATGCGGCGTTCGCCGCAGTCTGATCGGCACCGCCATCAGCCGTACCCAGAACTTGTGTTGCGGTCGCATCTGTCACCGAAAGGTTTTGCCGTACCACATCGATCGAGCTGGACGTCACATTACCGCTCGTGTCGCGGTCAAGCGATGCCAGAATTTCGAAATCAACCGCGCTTGATCCGTCAATCAGATTCTGACCGTTGAACTGGGCTGCGCCGACAACGGATGTGATCTGGGCTTCGAACGCGTCGATGTCAGCCTGAATCGCATCAAGATCGACATTTTCTTCCTGCGCCGCAACGATACGGCCTTTCATGTCAGTGAGAAGATCGGTGATGGTTTCGGAGGCGTTCCGTGCAACTGCAACGGTAGACTCGCCGAGCGACAGGCTTTCAGAGATTGCCTTGAACCCCTTGACGTCCGATTCCATCACTTTCGAGATAGCCCAGACGGCCGAGTTGTCCTTGGCGCTCGACACGGATTTACCGGTCGAAATCTCATTCTGTGTCATCGCCAGGTTTTTGTTGATCCCTTTGAGGGTTTGAAGCGCCACCATTGCGCTGTTGTTCGTAAGAATGCTCGACATGTGCATTTCCTTTTGTCACGGCGCTTTGCGCCCTGGTTTACGTCCCGCCCCCCATGGGACGGCCAAACTGCCGTTCTGACAAATGCACACCCCGTCTTGGGGTCATGCGCCACCCGTTATCAGGTGCGCCGCCACCTTTGCGATGATTTGACTAACGCTTCCCTAAGGAGCGCCAGCGGAAAGGCGCAGATTTGAATCAATAGCCAACATGCTACGCGCGTTTTTCCAGGGTCGTTCCGGGTTTTACGTCCACGCTTGTGCGACGCCCGCGTGCATCGTAGGTGTCCAACGACTCTCGCACGCGCCGGATCGCAGCAAGACGCCGGCCCACTGACCGGATACCGTCCGCTGCGGATTCCAGAAGTTCTTGATTGCGGGCAATCTTGGTGCGCAACTCGTTCGGGTCGATTGCCGCACTTGACCCAATGTCAGACAAGGCGTCGATAAGGCGGGATTTGCGATCATACAAACGGTTCACCACGTCCAGTTTGCCTGCAAGAAGCGCCTGACGCTCCGCATCCAGAAGATCATCCATTTCATCAACAACATCTTGATATTCTCTATGTTTCATTGCTGCGTTCCTTCAACGATTCAAACAACGCCTCCGCCAGGCCAATTCCGCCTGCTTCAACCATCTTTTCGGCCTGCGCTTGTACCAGGAAGGACGAAAACTGATCCTCGCCCGCGCCGCCGCCAAAAGTATCGCGGCTTTCGCCAAGCCCGGCTGATTTCAACATCTCCGCAAGAAATGCCGCCTCAAGCTGTTCGGCTGCCGCGCGCAGGGACGCGTCCCGACTTGAGGTCGTCGGCACCAACTGTGTTTGCACTGTGTCTGGGATCATCAGCGTTCCTTAGAATTCGAATGACTTTCCCGACCTTTGCGCAACAGCGGTAAAGAACCGGTAACCACGCCCGATGCAATGTGTCCCAGACGTGGAAGAAACCCGGAGAATTGTGTGCAACTTGTTCAAGTCATTGATGCGGCCAACACGACCAAGGGTCACGCTGGGCCCAAGAACCGATCTGACGCACCGGCGCCAGACACGCCGTTTGAAGGTGTTCTGAATCCAGACGTTCAGGCCGACGATGCAAACAAGGCGTCAGAACCGGCCGCCGCGCTGGACCGTACAGAGCAGTCGCCGCAACCAGACCAACATAAACCGCAGTTCGCCAATGAAATCTCTGTCACCCAAGGCGATGTTGAACAATCGCCCCTGGTGACCCGTTCCGACAGGCGTGCGGTCTCGTCGGAACAGTCCGGCCTGCCTGCAGTTACACGGAACCACACGCCAGTACGCCCACCTACCGACAGTAGCGCCCCTGCGAGCGCGCAAAGGACCGATAGCGTCCTCGGGGGAACTGATACTTCCAAAAAAGATTCTGCAAATCGAATACAGAATACGTCGCCAATGTCAGCGATGGTGGAGGGACTGGCGATCCCCGCAACCAGGTCTGTACACCACACGTCCTTTCCAATCCCAACGGGTCAAACCGCGAAGGCGGGCAAACTATGGGGCACAGCGCATGTCCAGATCACCGCAAGCAGCGACGGCCGAACACCGGTTGCCGCGCATCAGACGGGTCACAAGCATAACGCCGCAGCAGAATCAATGGCGTCCAACGGCGCTCCAAAAACACATGCTGTAGCACCAATCGTTCCGGTCACGGAGGGCACTGGATTCATACCGAATGCCGCGCCGACTGCCGTGGGACGATTTTTGCCCGACACCGATGCCGATACCATGCGCACGGGACAAACAACTGCGCCGGTAACGCAGGCGGGTCTGATTTCGGGTCGCGGCGACGGCGCTGCGATACCAGAGCAGGTCGCGACAACCAGTTCTCTGAGAGACAAGACAGCAGGCTCTATCCTGGCCAATTCTGCGCACAAGGCAGCGCCGCCTCAAGGTGCCGATGGTGTTCCAGCCGCGCCGGGCCCGACCGATCAAATCAAGTTTATGGTTGAGGGGCACACGCAACGGCATCAATTGGAAGACGGAACACCTGCCAACAGCGATATTGTCCCGAACAAAGACCGAATGAGACATGCAGACGCGGCTCCAAGTGCAACAAACACGGCTGCGTCGGACATGCCGAAAATGACACAAACAAACGCCATGCAGGACCAGACCGGGCCACTTGGCCCGTTGGGGACAGATGCCGACCACGCCGTGAAATCGGACCTCCCAATATGGGACACCCGCCCGGCGCCGGCAAATTCAAACCCCACCACGGTACAATCGCACCTGTCCCGCGCCGAGATACCGCCACATATCAGTCAGGCCATAGCCGATGCGTTTCGTCGCTCGCCTGACAAACCGATCGAACTTGCCCTCAACCCAGCCGAGCTTGGGCGCGTGCGGATGGTGATGTCCACCCAGGAAACAGGCATTGTCATCACGATCACCGCCGAGCGTGGAGATACGTTGGACCTGATGCGGCGCAACATTGATGATTTGGGAAAATCACTTAATGACCTGGGATTTTCCGACGTATCATTTGCATTTGAACAAGATCAGAATGCGTCAGGAGACCCTGACGGCAAGGCGCCCGACACATCACACGTTCCCTTGATCGCTCAGGACACGACGGACCAATCGAACGGTCCGGCGTCACCTGCGCCTTTGCAAAACATCGCCCTGACCGGCATCGACATGAGGCTTTGAACCATGGACATCAACCAAGTAACCGCAGCGGCAACCGGCCAGAACAACGCCTTCGGTAGTGCCGCGACATCCAGTGTACTCAGCTCAGATTTTGAGGTTTTCCTACAAATGTTGACGGCGCAAGCGAAGTATCAGGATCCCCTGGAACCCATCGATTCCTCCGAATATGCGGCGCAGTTGGCACAATTCTCGATGGTGGAACAGCAGGTCATGACCAACGACCTGATGCAAGAGATGCTGTCCGCCCTTGGCGCGAACGACATGTCTAGTGCCGCAAACTGGATCGGGATGGAGGCATTGGTTCAGGGCCCGGTTCGCTTTGACGGCACCCCGGTCACAATCGCCCCGAACCCACCTGTCGCAGCACAGGACGTGACGCTTATCATCACCAACGAACAAGGAACGGAAGTGGCGCGGCGCAGCCTGCCAGTCAGCGCGGAACCCTATGTGTGGGATGGTCTAGACAGCAGCGGTTCAGCCTTGCCGCACGGCGAATACAGTTTTCAAATCGAGAGCGCTGCGAACGGAGAGGTTTTGCTGACAGAACCCGCCCTGGCCTATAATAGGGTAACCGAAGCCCGCGTTGACAGCGGCAACACTCTGCTTGTTCTGGATAGCGGCTACATGGTGCTGGCGCAAAGTGTCACTGGCCTGCGCGAGCCAGGTTAAGGTAGGGCGTCGGCGATTTTGAACGCGGCATAGATGCCTGGCATTACTGCACGGCGCGCCACACCAAATGGAAACCGTTTTGCAGGCCGCGCCATGACATCGGGGTAATGCGCAGCACGACGCCCATGCGCGAGTGCCGCAAGAATGCTGCCGACATGGATCCCCATCGCAATACCGTTTCCGTGATAGGCGAATCCGGTAAACACGCCGGGCATGCCCGGTACCGGCCCAACAAAAGGCAAACGGTTTCGTGCAAGGCACACCATCCCGGACCAGACGTTTGCGACCTCCACCGCCTGCCAAGCAGGAAACATCTTGCGAAAGTCGTGTATTACAGCCGCACGCGCGGCATCTTCGGCGGGCGGGCTGGCACGCAAACCACCACGCATTCCGAACAGAAAACGACCATCCGGCATCAGGCGAAAGTAATGCAACAGATGGCGAGTGTCATAGGCCATCTGGTCGCTGGTCCAGCCCTGCGCTTGCACGTCTTCCGCGCTTAATGGCCGCGTGACGAGGACGGTGGATTGTGCGGGCATGTACCGACCGGCAAGCCACGTTGGAACATCTTCGCTTGAATATCCGTTGGTCGCGACAATCACTTGCGGCGCATACACAACGCCTTTTGATGTCGTGACCCGACCCGCGCCGATTTTCAAAGCCGCACTGTCACCATGAAACGCAACGCCCACGTTTGCGCAGGCATGGACCAGACCCGCCAGCAACTTTCGCGGGTTCAACCCAAAGCCGATGGGAACAGTGATGCCGCCATGGAACGGACCTGACATTCCCGCAGCCTTTAAATCGGTTGCGGACAGCACCTTGGCCTCAACACCATAGTTTTCCCGAATTGCCTGCGCTTCGGCTGTGAACGCGACAGCATCGCGATGCCGGTGAGCAAGGCAGGTTTCACCCACAGAATGCCGATCGACGTTGATGTCCAAGCCCCTGATCAGCGCATCCACCCCCTCGACCGCTGCACGTTCGGCCATCCGCCACGCGCGCCGCGCTGCAATGCCATAGGTCCGGTCAAGGCTCGCATCTCCGCGCATTCCGCCGCCCAAACAACAAAACCCTCCGTTCCGACCCGATGCACCCCAGCCGACCTGCTGCGCCTCCAGCAAGACAACCCGGGCACCCTCTTGCGCCAGGTGCAAGGCAGCGGACAACCCAGTGAAACCGCCCCCTACGATGGCGACATCGCACGTCACATCCCCTTCAAGGCGTGGGTGCGTCGGCAGTTCCGCAGTATTGTCCCACCAGCAGCCGTTACGCGGGCCCGCGCTATAGGCGAATGAAGGGAAAATACGGGTCATGCCGCCTGTTTGGCGGCCTGCTCATCCCTTTTGGCCCGCAACACTGCGTGTTTCGATGTCAACGACGCCACGATCACGCCAATAGTGACCAGCCCAATCAGAATGGTGCTCAGCGCGTTGATCTCGGGGCTGACCCCAAGCCGGACGGATGACCAGATCTTCATCGGCAGTGTTGTCGCGGATGGTCCTGAGGTAAAGGATGCAATGACCAGATCATCAAGGCTGAGTGTAAAGGCCAACAGCCAACCCGAAATGACGGCAGGGGCAATGATCGGCAGCGTGATCAACCGAAACGCGTCCCAGGGTGACGCCCCCAGATCAAGCGCCGCTTCTTCCAATGAGCGATCAAAGGTAACCAGCCGCGACGATACGACAACCGAAACAAAACACATGGAAAACGTGGTGTGTGCCAGAACGATCGTCAGGACACCCCGGTCCAGGCCCAGACCGATAAACAGCAGCAGAAGCGACAGACCGGTAATCACCTCGGGCATGACCAAAGGTGCATAGATCATTCCGGAAAACAGCGTCCGCCCCACAAACCGCCCACCGCGCACAAGGACGTAGGCTGCCATGGTTCCCAGCACGGTCGCAATCGTGGACGATATTACCGCAACCCGAAGGGTGACCCACGCCGCGTCCAGAAACGCTTCGTTCGACAGCAGTTCGCCATACCATCGGGTCGAAAACCCGGCCCACACCGTGACCAGCTTCGATGCATTGAAGCTGTAGATCACAAGGATCAGCATCGGGACGTAAAGGAACACAAAACCCAGCGTCAGCGACACGACATTGAAAGAAGACAGGCGGTTCATCCTTCGGCCTCCACCTGTTTCTGTTCGTTCCTCTGGAACAGAACGATTGGGATGATCAGGATCAGCAAAAGGATCACGGCAACCGCGGAGGCCACCGGCCAGTCGCGGTTCGAAAAGAACTCTTCGAACAGGACTTTGCCAATCATGAGGGTCCCGGACCCACCCAGCAGCGAGGGGATCACAAATTCTCCCAAAGCCGGGATGAACACCAGAAAGCACCCTGCAATGATCCCGTTGCGCGACAAGGGGATGGTGATCAACCAAAAGGCCTTCAACCGCGAACACCCAAGATCTTCGGCTGCTTCGATCAACGATCCATCAAGCCTGTCCAGCGCCGAATAGATCGGCAGGATCATGAAGGGCAAATACGTGTAGACGATACCAATATAGACCGCTGTATTCGTGTTCAGTATTGTGAGGGGCGCGTCGATGACTCCGATCCACATCAGAAACTGGTTCAGGAACCCTTCGCCGGACAGAATGCCAACCCACGCATAGACGCGGATCAGGAACGACGTCCAAAACGGCAGGATAACCAGCATCAACAACGTCGGACGCCAGTGTTCGGGCGCACGGGCCATCGCATAGGCCATCGGGTAACCGACCAGCAGCGTCAAAACCGTCGAAATCAATGCGATCTGCAATGAGCTGAGATAGGCCTTCCAATACAAATCATCTTCGGTCAAAAAGATGAAGTTTTCGAAATCAAGTTGCGACAGCATGTTCCAAATGCCGTTTTGGGCGGTCGGCGTGTAGGGCGGAATGGCAAGCGCGATGTCGCTGAGCGAGATTTTGAAAACCACCGCAAATGGGATCAAAAACAATGCCAGGAGCCACGCATAGGGCACTGCTATGAGGACCGCGCGCCTCATTCCTCGAGCAGCACGCCAGCGGTTTTGGTCCAGCTGACCCAGACCGGGTCTTCCCAGGTAAAATCCCGGCGCGATATGCGCCGAGTGTTTGCCACTTGTGCCTTGATGACGTCCCCCGTCTGCAGTTCGACGTGATAGGTGGACAAGTTGCCCAGATAAGCGATGTCCAACACCTTGCCTTGCAACGCGTTGTCCGCTTCGGGTTTGTCCTTGTGGATCGACACCTTCTCGGGCCGGATCGCCAAATGGCAGGTTTGACCATCCGCCAAGTCACGGGGGCTCGCCGCGCACACGGGCGCCTGACCGGCAGCCCATGTGATTTGGAACTCATCCGTCCCGACGGGCTTCGCAGTGCCATGCAGAATGTTCACGTCACCAATGAAGTCAGCAACATAGACACTGTCCGGGGCTTCGTAGATGCGTTCGGGTGTGGCGACTTGAATGATCCGCCCTTCGTCCATGACCGCAACACGAGACGCGACCGTCATGGCCTCTTCCTGATCGTGAGTAACAATGACAAAGGTCGTGCCCGTTTTTTCCTGAATGTCCATCAACTCGAACTGCGTGGCCTCGCGCAACTTGGCATCCAAAGCGCCCAGCGGCTCATCCAACAACAACAGCTTCGGCGCCTTCGCCAGCGACCTAGCCAGCGCAACCCTCTGACGTTGCCCGCCCGAGATTTGGTGCGGTTTGCGCCGGGCAAACTTCTCAAGCCGGGTCAGCTTGAGCATCTCGTCGACACGTGCAGAAATTGCTGCCTTGTCGCGGCTTTCCCGTCGCAGCCCGAAGGCAATGTTGTCCCAGATCGTCAAATGCGGAAATAGCGCATAGGACTGGAACATCATGTTTACGGCCCGCTTGTTTGCGGGGACCCCGGCAATGTCCTGGCCGGCCAGATCAATCGCGCCTTCGGTGGGGTTTTCGAACCCCGCCAACATCCGCATCATCGTCGTCTTGCCACAGCCCGACGGGCCCAGAAGGGCAAAGAACTCGCGTTCAAAAATGTCGAGGCTCAGATCGTCGATGGCGGTGAAGTCGCCAAAGCGTTTGGTCACATTGCGAAACCGGATCAGCGGCTTTTCGTTCGGGTCGTCCCAGGGGGCGAAAACAGTCTCTGCCAAGGGGAATTCCGTTCAGAATGAAAAGGGCGCGGGGGGCTGTCCCCGCGCCCACAGTCAGGCGTCAGGTGCCCGACTTGATCTTGGTCCACATGCGCGTGACCGTCCGCTGGACGCGTGCAGGATAGGGCGTTGTGGTATAAAGATTTTCCAACGTCGCCTCATCCGGGTAGATTGCCGGATCGCCGATCACATCCTCGACAAGGAACTCTTTCGACGCGGCATTGCCGTTGGCGTAGTAGACATAGTTCGACGCCTGCGCCATGTTTTGCGCATCCATGATGAAATTCAGGAAGACATGCGCGCCTTCAGGGTTCGGCGCATCTGCCGGGATGGCCATTTGGTCAAACCACATCAACGCCCCTTCGCTTGGCGCATTATAGGCGACTTCAACACCATTTTCGGCCTCGGCGGCACGGTCGCGGGCCTGCAGGATGTCACCCGACCAGCCAAAGGCAACGCAGATATCACCATTGGCCAGCGCGTTGATGTACTCCGAATTGTGGAACTTCTGCACATAGGGCCGGACACCCAGCAGGATGGGTTCGGCTTTGGCCAACACCTCCGGATCATGGCTGTCCGGATCTTCGCCGATGTATTTAAGTGCGGCCGGGATCATCTCGGTTGGCGCATCCAGGAAATGGACGCCGCAGGCTTGCAGTTTTTCCATGTTCTCGGGCTTGAAGACCAGGTCCAAAGACCCGAGTGGCGCATCCTCGCCCAGGATTTCCTGGACCTTACCCACATTCACACCAATCCCCGTGGTGCCCCACATGTAGTTGATGGAATATGCATTGTCCGGGTCATATTGCGCTGTGCGGGCTTCCACTACATCCCAAAGATTCTCTGCGTTGGGCAGCTTGGACGGATCCAGCTTCTGGAACGCACCCGCCGAAATCTGGCGCTGCAGGAAGGTGCCCGACGGCACCACGACATCATAGCCGGACGAACCCGCCAGCATCTTTGTTTCCAGCACTTCGTTGCTGTCAAACACGTCATAAATCAGCTCAAGCCCGGTCTCTTCCTCGAACTTGGTCAACAACTCTTCGTCGATGTAATCGGACCAGTTGTATACGCGTACTTCGTCGGCCAAAGCAGCGCCCGCCATCGCAAAGGCTGTAACCGTGGTCAGCAGTGTCTTCTTCATTGTGTACTCCCCGTATCACGCCCGGTATGCCCGGGTCAGCGCACATGAAATCAACTTTTGTTCCATGCGTCCAGCGGGATTGCAGTTGCCGGATTGACGGCCGCCACTTTGCCCATATTCTCGGCACGTTGTTCAACCGCCCGAGGGTTCCATGCCTGCCATCACCAATCATCTGCCCACATCCGAGCTACAAGCGTTGGACGCGGCCCACCACATGCACCCGTTCACCGCCGGGGGCGAGTTGGCGAAAAAGGGGGCACGGGTCATCACCCGGGCAAATGGCGTGTTCCTGCATGACAGTGAAGGGAACGAAATCCTCGACGGTATGGCGGGCCTATGGTGCGTAAACATCGGGTATGGTCGGGGCGAGTTGGCGGATGTTGCCGCACGTCAAATGCGCGAACTGCCCTACTACAACACCTTCTTCCAGACGACTCACGTGCCTGCCATCGCATTGGCGCAGAAGATCGCGGACCTGGCGCCCGGCGACCTGAACCACGTGTTCTTTGCCGGGTCCGGTTCCGAAGCCAACGATACCAATCTGCGCATGGTCCGTACTTACTGGGCGATCAAGGGCAAGCCCGAAAAACAGATCGTCATCAGCCGTAAGAACGCCTATCACGGATCCTCTGTCGGGTCTGGCAGCCTGGGCGGGATGACGGCGATGCACGAACAGGGCGGACTGCCGATCCCAGGCATTGTCCACATCAACCAGCCCAATTGGTGGTCCGAGGGCGGGGATGCGACACCAGAAGATTTCGGGCTCGCCCGCGCGCAAGAGCTGGAAGCAGCGATCCTGGCGCATGGCGAGGACAAGGTTGCCGCGTTTATCGCCGAACCTATCCAGGGCGCAGGTGGCGTGATCATCCCGCCCAGCACCTACTGGCCGGAAGTCCAGCGCATTTGCGACAAATACGAAATCCTTCTGATTGCAGACGAAGTCATCTGCGGATTTGGCCGCACCGGAAATTGGTTTGGGTCGCAAACGCTTGGGATCAGGCCGCACATCATGACTATCGCCAAGGGACTTTCGTCAGGTTACCAGCCCATCGGCGGGTCGGTGGTCTGTGACGAGGTGGCCGAGGTGATCGGGTCGGGCGAATTCAACCACGGCTACACGTACTCAGGACACCCGGTTGCAGCAGCAGTCGCGCTTGAAAACCTGCGCATCCTCGAGGACGAGAACGTTCTCGATCACGTTCGTGATGTCGCGATGCCCGCCTTGCACCAGATGTGGCACGGGTTGGCCGATCACCCGCTGGTCGGTGAAACCACGATCAGCGGCATGATGGGATCGCTGGCGCTCACGCCGGAGAAGAACAGCCGCGCAAAGTTCGCGATGGACGCAGGCACCGCAGGATTCATGTGCCGCGAACGTTGCTTTGCCAACAACTTGATCATGCGCCACGTCTATGACCGGATGGTCATTTCCCCACCGCTGGTCATCACCCCGGAAGAGATCGCGGAACTGGGCCGCCGCGCCCGCCGCGCACTGGACGAATGCCATGCCCTGCTCAAGGACTGCGACATGATGAAACCGGCCGCTTGACGGACATGTTCCGCCGTGAGGGGCCAGCCCCTCACACTCCCCGGGATATTTCCGGCCAAGAGAAGTAATGGGTTGTCGACCAATCGTTAACGTCAATTTAACTGAGATCGAACAACCATTGAGGCACGGTACAGGCGGGGACGCCGATGACCGTGCCGGGAGAAGTGCATACTTCTTTCCTTGAGGGATGCCTTGCATGGTGTCCCTCAATTTCTTCCGGCACAAAATATCCTCGGGGGGAGGCGAAGCCGGGGGGCAGACAGCCCCCCTATAGCTTGACGATCATGCCGCGCGGCCTGTTGCAAAAGCACGCGGCAGGACCGCTTTCCGTGATCCGAATGCTTTCGGTGATTGCCAGCCCCCAATCATCCATCCACAGACCCGGCATGAAGTGGAACGTCATGTTTGGCTCAAGCACGGTGTCATCTTCGGCCCTGAACGACGTTGTACGCTCGCCCCAATCGGGCGGATAGCTGAGCCCGATGGGATAGCCGCAACGCGCCGTCCGTTCGATCCCGACCTTTTTCAAGGCGCTGTTCAACGCCGCGGCGACGTCGCGTGTCTGGTTTCCCGCACGCGCCGCGTCAATGCCTGCTTCCAAACCTTCGATCACGGCGGCTTCGGCGCGCCTCATCTTGTCCGGTGGAACGCCCAGAAACACGGACCTGCACAGCGGCACATGGTAACGGCGGTAGCATCCAGCGATTTCCAATGTGGTCGCCTCACCCGCGCGAAATCCATCGCCATTCCATGTCAGATGCGGTGCTGCGGCATCGGCACCTGACGGTACCAAAGGCACAATCGCAGGGTAATCCCCCCAAGCCCCATCCACCCCGCGAATAGCGTCGCGGTAGGCTTCGGCCACGACCTCATTCTTTGGCACCCCCGGTGCGATCCGGTCGGCCATGCCGTCGATGACGGCTTCGGAAATGCGGGCGGCTTTGTGCATGAACCCAATCTCAGCCTCGGACTTGACAGCCCGGCACCAGTTCACGAGCGATGTCGCATCCGCCAGTACCAGTCCCGCGTCGGCCAGTACCGCATGCGCTTTGGCCGAATAGTAGTAGTTGTCCATCTCGACCCCGACACGCCCTGCCAGGCGAGGGGCGAGGTCTTGCATCGGGTGGCGAGTGGGCGTCTGAACGTACTGTTCATCATACCCGACCGCGCAGTCATCCCCCATCCATGCCGTCCGGCGCGCGCCTGCCACATCTTGCAACCGTCCCCACCATATCGGGTCGGCATGATGGGTCACAATTACCCCCTGATGCACATAGAAAGACCAGCCATCATAGCCCGTCAGCCACCCCATGTTCGACGGATCAGTGATCAGCAAGCAGTCCAGACTGCGGTCAGCCATCGCATTACGCACGCGATCAAGGCGGGTGCGATACTCCGCAATTTCAAAGGCATGTTCCATGATTCCCCCAACTCCCCCAATTGATCGTTGCGGGAACTTTGCCCGAAAACGCACATCAGTGCAGTGATTCCGACCGGATTGCGCTACCAACGCATGTTTTGTGTCATAGTTGGTTGCAATGCGTGGGCGGCCTCGGTTTAGTTTGCGCAAAGCGGCGGCATCAGACCGCTACAAAATAACGGGGAGCCAGATTTGGCCGACACTGCGACCGACCAGGCGTTCGTCGAATTCGAACGCGTGCAGAAAAGTTATGATGGCGAAATACTCGTCGTCAAAGATCTTAACCTCTCTATGCCTAAGGGCGAATTCCTGACGATGTTGGGGCCATCGGGGTCCGGTAAGACAACGTGCCTGATGATGCTTGCCGGGTTCGAGACAGCCACACATGGCGAAATCAAGCTGGGCGGCCGCCCCATCAACAATATTCCACCGCACAAACGTGGCATCGGCATGGTATTCCAGAACTATGCCTTGTTCCCACATATGACGGTCGCGGAAAATCTCAGCTTCCCGCTGGAAGTGCGCAAGATCAGCAAGTCCGATCGCGAGGAGAAGATCATGAGCGCGCTTGGAATGGTGCAGATGGAAGCCTTTGCAGGCCGTCGCCCCGCGCAATTGTCCGGCGGTCAACAGCAGCGTATTGCCTTGGCTCGCGCTTTGGTGTTCGAGCCTGAGCTTGTGCTTATGGACGAGCCGCTTGGCGCCCTCGACAAGCAACTGCGCGAGACATTGCAATTCGAGATTACGCGCCTGGCACACGATCTGGGGATCACAACGGTCTACGTGACCCATGACCAAACCGAAGCGCTGACCATGTCAGACCGGGTCGCCGTTTTCGATGATGGCCGAATCCAGCAATTGGCGCCGCCTGACCAACTGTATGAAGAGCCCGAAAACAGCTTCGTCGCGCAGTTCATTGGCGAAAACAACACGCTGATGGGCACGATCAGCAAAATCGCAGGTGACCGGTGCGAGGTCACGCTGGATGGCGGAGAGATCATCGACGCCAAGCCGGTAAACGTAACCGAGGTTGGCCAACGCACCCGTGTCTCGATCCGCCCGGAACGGGTCGAAATGAACAAGGACCGGTTGCAGCCTGACGTACACACGCTCAAGGCCGAAGTGCTGGAATTCATCTATATGGGCGACATTTTCCGCACGCGCTTGCGGGTCGCCGGAAACGACGATTTTGTCATCAAAACACGCAACGCCCCGGATCAGGTCCGCCTAACGCCGGGCACCCAGATCGAAATCGGGTGGTTGCCACAGGATTGCCGGGCCCTTGACGCCTGAGCAAGAGGAAGAAGGTCACGACGACGCCCGTGGTCCGGCCTTCGCACAATTCAAACGGGCGTTAACAATGGGAGTAAGTTCATGAAACTCACCAAGACCCTACTTGCCACGACAGCACTCACGCTGGCTTCGGGCACGGCATTTGCAGATGGCCATATGGCCAGCGACATGACCCTTGTCAGCTGGGGTGGTGCATACCAGTCCAGCCAGCAAAACGCCTATGTCGCGCCGTATCTCGAAAACAACCCGGGCGTCACCGCCGTATGGGACGAAAGCTCGGCCGAGGCCGTGGCAAAACTGCGCGCAATGAACGAGGCGGGCAGCGTCACGTGGGACGTCGTTGACGTTGTTGCGGCGGACGCGATCCGGCTGTGCGACGAAGGTCTGGCACTGGAAATCGACCCGGACGAAGATCTTGCAGCAGCGCCCGATGGCACATCGGCGGCGGACGACTTTGGCGACCTGCTGGTCAGCGACTGCTTTATCCCGCAGATCGTGTATTCGACCACATTCGGTTACCGAACCGATCTGGTCGGTGACACACCGCCAACATCCGTCTGCGCCGTGTTCGACACCGAAGCGTACCCCGGCAAGCGTTCGCTGGAAAAGCGCCCGATCAACAACATGGAATGGGCGCTGCTGTGCGACGGCGTGGCCAAGGACGACGTCTATGATGTGCTGGCAACCGACGAAGGCCAGCAGCAGGCGCTGGACAAGCTGGCAACGATCAAGGACGACGTGATCTGGTGGTCCGCCGGTGCCGACACGCCACAACTGCTGGCCGATGGCGAAGTTATCATGGGGTCGACCTATAACGGTCGCCTGTTTGCAGCCATCGAAGAGCAGGACCAGCCCATCGGCATGCTTTGGGACGCGCAGGTGTTCGACCTTGACGGTTGGATCATTCCCGCAGGTCTGAGCCCCGAGCGCGAAGCGCGTGCACGTGACTTCATCAAGTTCGCGACCGACACGCAGCGTCTGGCGGATCAGGCCAAGTACATCTCGTACGGTCCGGCCCGCGCATCGTCCGCGCCGCTGGTGGGCCAGCACGCGACGCTGGGCATCGACATGGCGCCGCACATGCCGACCGATCCGGAAAACGCCAAGAACACGTTCCTCTACAACTACGAGTTCTGGGCCGATTACCGCGACGACATCGACGCCAAGTTCCAGGCGTGGCTGGCACAGTAAGCCCGAGTTTGGCGGACGACATGTCCGCCTTGCCGCACAACAATCGCAAGGCGGGGATGTCCCCCGCCTTGCGCCACAAGGGGGAACGACCATGCCCAAAGGCTACATCATCGGCCACATCACCGTGAACGACCCAGAGGCGTACAAAGAGTATGTCGAAAGGGACACGCCGATCCTGCTGTCCCATGGCGCAGTGCCCCTGGTCCGCGGGGGCGAGGCGCAATCGATGGAAGGCCCGGAATTTTCCCGCCATGTCGTCTTTGAGTTTCCCACCTACGAGGCTGCCTTGGCTGCCTACAACGACCCGGACTACCAGGAGGTCATGAAGATTCGCCACCGGACTGCCACATCCATGATCGTTGTGGCAAAGGGGGCCTGATCGATGGCAGAGGTGATGCAAGCCGCTGACGGCACGCCATTGAAACGTAGCCTGGCGCGCGCACTGCGCCGCCAAAAAATACGCGCGCTGGCCCTGATTGCGCCGCTTCTTCTTTTTGTTCTGATCACATTTATCGTGCCGATTGCATCCATGCTGTTTCGGTCGGTCGAAAATGAAATTGTCGGCAATACGCTTCCCATGACGGTCGAGGCGCTCGCCGACTGGGACGCACGTTCGGGCGCATTGCCGGACGAAGCCGTGTTCGAAGCCATGTATTTTGACATGTTCCTCGCAGCCGAGGCCAAGCGCCATACGCGGCTCGGCACGCGCATGAATTACGAGCAGACGGGCGTGTCGTCCCTTTTCAGGCAAACGGGACGTGCGTTGGATGACATTGGCAAAGAAACGCAAAAACCGCTCGAACAGTTGAACGACGCGTGGAAAGACGGCGAGACATGGTACGGAATTTTCAACGCAACTGCCGATGCCGATACGGCACTTATGTCCCAGCAACGGGGGCGTGTTGCTGCGTTGACGGGCGCCTCTGCCGCAGGCGATGTGAACTTTGCCCCTGATGCACGTCTGTCTGAACTTCTGCCGCGCACGACGCGCGCCTACACGGCATGGGCGATCTTCACAGCAACCCAACAAGGGCGCGACCCGGCCACGCGGGACCCGTGGGAAGCCGTCGCAACGGCGCTGGCGTTGGATCTGAAAACGGCTGACTTGTCCGCATATGATGGGTCCGGTGCCGATCTTCTGGTTGAAGCGCAGGTTGCCAATCTTCCCGTTCCCGCACTGGCAGACGCCTTTGCCGATATGGACGAAGACTGGGGTGATGCGACGGTCTGGAAAACCATCCAGACCCATTCCGGCATATATACGTCCGGTTACTTCCTTAACGCCGTTGACGCACAAAAAACGCCGGACGGCATCGCATGGCAACCTGAGGAAAAGCAGATCCTGTTGACCCTCTTTGGCCGCACGATCTGGATGTCACTGCTGATCACGTTCTCCTGCATCGCGCTTGGCTATCCCATCGCGTGGTTGCTTGCGAACCTGCCAATGCGCAAGGCAAACATACTGCTGATCCTGGTCCTCCTACCATTCTGGACATCACTGCTGGTGCGCACGTCCGCATGGAAGGTCATGTTGCAGCAACAGGGAGTGATCAACGATGTGCTGGTCTGGGTCGGGCTGGTCGCGGATGACGGACGCCTTATCATGATCAACAACCAGTTCGGTACGATTGTCGCTATGACACATATCCTGCTGCCCTTCATGATCCTGCCGATGTATTCGGTGATGCAGACCATTCCGCCCAGTTATCTGCGGGCGGCCAAGTCCTTGGGCGCCACGAACTGGACGGCCTTCTGGCGAGTTTACTTCCCGCAATCTGTGCCGGGTATCGGGGCAGGCAGTATTCTCGTCTTCATCCTGTCCATTGGCTATTATATCACGCCGGAAATCGTGGGGGGGACCAAGGGTGTCTTCATCTCGAACCGGATCGCCTACCATATCTCGTCATCGCTCAACTGGGGCCTTGCCGCGGCGCTCGGAACCATCCTTCTGGCCGCTGTGCTTGTGCTCTATTGGGCCTATGACAAGATCGTGGGCATCGACAACGTCAAGCTGGGGTAACCGACCATGGGCCTTCCTCCATATGCCACACTGGGTCAACGGATCTGGTACTACAGCTTCCGAGTGATCTGTGGACTCATCTTTTTCTTCCTTGTGGCACCGATTGTCGTGGTCATGCCGCTGTCGTTCAACGCGCAGGACTTCTTTACCTTCACGCCTGAAATGCTGCGGCTGGATCCCGAAGGCTACTCGCTCAAACACTACCGGGACTTCTTCACCAACCCGCAATGGCAGCTGGCCCTCAAAAACTCGCTGATCATTGCACCGCTGGCCACCATCATCTCCGTCAGCCTTGGCACATTGGCAGCCATCGGCCTCAGCCAAAGCCACGTGCCGTTTAAGGGGACGATCATGGCGATCCTGATCTCACCCATGATCGTACCGCTGATCATCTCGGCCACGGGAATGTTCTTTTTCTACGCGCAACTCGGCAACTGGATGGAAGGCACCCTGGGCCTCGACAAGGGGTTCGTAGGCTACGTCAAGGTTGTGCTGGCCCACGCCGTGCTAGGTATTCCGTTCGTAATCATCACAGTCACCGCCACTCTGGTCGGCTTCGACCGCTCGCTCACCCGTGCGGCTGCGAACATGGGCGCTGGCCCGGTCACAACCTTCTTCCGGGTACAAATGCCTCTGATCCTGCCAGGCGTCATCTCCGGCGGCCTCTTCGCCTTTATCACCAGCTTCGATGAGGTTGTCGTCGTTCTGTTCGTCGGCTCCGCCAGCCAGAAAACTCTGCCGTGGCAAATGTTCATCGGCCTGCGCGAACAGATCAGCCCCACAATCCTGGCGGTTGCGACAATCCTCGTAGTGATCTCGATCGCGCTTCTTACCACGGTCGAACTGCTCCGCCGCCGCAGTGAACGCCTGCGTGGCATGTCACCCGGATAGGCGTTTCTTTCGGCTGAAAATATCCCGGGGAGTTTGAGGGGCAGAGCCCCTCATTCATTCACATGAATCGTGTCGCGGCACGCGTCCTTTGGATCACCGCAAACGCATCAGCAGGCTCAGGGATGCATAGCCGTCCGCAGTCAAACCTTGCGATTGCTGGTAAGCGCGCACGGCGTCCAATGTCTTGGGTCCAATCTTGCCATCGACACCTTGGGTATCAAAGCCAGCAGCCGTCAGCAGTCGTTGCATTTCCTGCCGTTCGGAAAAAGTAAGGGCCCGATCTCCACGCGGCCAATCGGCCTGAAAAGGCGGACCGCCACCGATGCGATCGCTGAGATGTCCGACACCAATGACATACGCATCCGCCGCGTTGTACCGCTCGATCACCTCGAAATTCTTGAAAACCATCAAGGCCACCCCGTTGGTCCCTGCAGGCAACAGGATCGATGCGTCGCCATAATTCGGCACCGGCTTGCCGTCGACGCCCATGACACCCAGACGCGCCCATTGTGCTGGGCTGCGTTTCACCTGGCGGTTGGCAGAGGCGTAGTTGAAGGACTGCGGCAAACGCACCTCGACACCCCAGGGCTGGCCCTTGATCCAGCCAAAGCGTGACAGATAGGCTGCGGTGGATGCCAGGGCATCTGTTGGGTCATCTGACCAGATGTCTCGCTTCCCGTCGCCCGTGAAATCGACCGCATAGTCCAGGTACGAGGTCGGAATGAACTGTGTGTGCCCCATCGCCCCGGCCCATGATCCGGTCATGTTTCGTGGACTGGTGTCGCCGCTTTGCAAAATCTTCAGGGCCGCAACAAGCTGTCCTTCAAAGAACGCGCCACGCCGACCATCATGGGCAAGGGTAGCAAGGCTTTGCACAACGTCGTTGGACCCACGGAAACTGCCATAGTTGCTTTCCAGTCCCCAAACCGCCACGACCACTTCCTTGGCAACGCCATACCGCGCCTCGATCGCGTCAAGTGTTCGAGCATGTGTGCGCAGCGCGTCCTTGCCATTGCGTACACGGCTGTCAGACGCTGCACTGTCCAGATAGTCCCATATCGTCTTGGTGAATTCGGATTGATTGCGGTCGCGCTTGATCACGTCAGCGTCGTAGCGCACGCCCCGGAATGCCCGGTCAAAGGTGGTGCCGCTGATACCCTCACGTATCGCCTGGCTGCGAAACTGTGCGATCCACTGCTGAAACGCCGGGTCCTTGGCTGACGGCTGGCGGGGCGTCGATGCGTCCCGGGTCAGGGCCACCGGACGCAATTGCGGCCGCATCACCGCCGCGGTCGACACCGCGACAGGCGACAGCGTCTGCGCGCGCGCCACCGTTTCCCCCACCGGTCGCAACTCAGGTCGAATTGAAGACGGAACGGGCTGTGAAACCGCCGCTCCCACCAGAAAAAGCGCGCCGATTGTCGCGCCAAGGGTGACTGCCCACCGCATATTGTGCCTCATGCTCGCTTGTACCGCGTTTTCTACAGTCTAGCGAAAAGTGGCCCCACGGCAAAGGGATCAGTCAAAATGAGCGCGGTCCTTCGCCACTTCATGCACTTCGGCGCGGATGCGGGCCAGGTGATCGCGCAGCAATGACACCCTGTGCGGTCGAAAGCTTTGGTCGGTCACGTTCAAGTCATCCATGCGGTCCAGCCGGAAGACGCGAAAGTCTTCGCGCAAATGACACCAGGCCAAAAGCACATTGGTGTTTTCCATATAGACGATGCCCAATGGTTTCACAGTCCGCTCGGTCTGATCGCCCTTTGCATCCTGATAGGCAAAGCGCACGCTCAGTTCATCCCACGCGGCCTGGCGCAAATGTGCCACGTCAATGCGCGGAGGGTCGGGTCGCCAATACCGGCGCGCGTCAAGAACCGCATGCTTCAACCGGTGTGCCTGTTTCGGTGGCACCCGCGCTTGTATCTTTGCCAACGCAGAGGTCGCCGCCTTCGCAAGCGCAGGGTCCGCGATCACGGCGACATCCCGCAGACCCAGAACCAGTGCTTCCAATTCGTCATCTTCAAATCCCAAAGGGGGCAGCGACGCGTCCTCGATCAGTGTAAATCCAAAACCCGCCTCGCCATCAATCACAGCGCCAAGCCCGCGCAATTCATCAATGTCGCGGTAGATCGTGCGCAGCGACACATCCATTTCATGGGCCAGCGATTGCGCCGTGATGGGCGGCGTAAGACGACGCAGTGTTTGCATCAATTGGAAAAGGCGATGTGTTCTGGTCATGGTCCAGTCATATCACATGTACTGTCAATTTCTGACAGCACACAGCGCTATCTCAAGTCCAGATTTCATTCCAGGAGAGAAAGATGCTGACCCTTGTGACTTATCCTCCCGCCTTCGGCCAACCCAGTGGCAGCCCGTTCTGCGTCAAGGCGCTGTACCTTCTGAACCTGTCCGGACTGCCCTGGCAACGCAAAGACACCGCAGACCCGCGCAACTGGCCCAAGGGCAAGCTGCCTGCACTTTGGGTCGATGACGAAATCATCGGTGACAGCGACAACATCCGCATCTGGCTGGAAGAGCGTGGCGCTCATTTCGATGCCGGGCTCAGTGATCTTGATCGTGCCACATCCCGCGCGTTCATTCGGATGGCAGAGGAACATATGTATTTCCATGTCGTAATGGACCGCTGGGGCGACAAGGCCGTTTGGCCATTGGTTAGAGACACATATTTTGCTGCCATGCCCACATTTCTGCGCAAGTTCATCACCCGTGGCATACGTCGGGTGTTGTTGCGCGGAATGGATGCCCAGGGGCTCGGACGTCTGACTGCCGGCGAACGCCTGGAACGGATCGAACCCGACTTGCAAGCCATCTCTGATCGCCTTTGGCACGGACCGTTCCTGTTCGGAAAAGCACCAAGTGCGGCAGATGCGAGCGTGGCTGCCATGCTGGGGGCGATGGCGTCGACGCCAGGCGGCACAGCCCTGTCGCGCCGTGTGCAACAGGATGTCATGCTTGTCGATTACATGCGCAGGGTCGAGGCAGCGCTGGGTTAGCGCCGCTTGCGGCTGACCTTTCGCTTGGCCTTGTCCGACCGTCGCTTGGCCTTGGCGGGCTTGCGTCGTGGGCTGCGGCCCGCCGGGCTTTGACGTCCGCGCGGCAGCGATTCCCCGTCAAGCGCCAACAGTTCGAGAGCAATCCCGCCGGTCACCGGTACGGCCTCGGCCAGGCGTACCGTCGCACGTTGGCCTAGGCTGATGACCAGTCCGGTGTCCGACCCCATCAACGTATTCGCGTCCCGATCAAAATGAAAATACTCGGCGCCGATGGACCGCATGGGCACCAGCCCATCGGCACCGCTGTCATCAAGCTTCACAAAGATGCCGAATTTTGCGATCCCGGCGACCCGCCCCTCCAGCTCGTCGCCGACCCGTTCGCTCAGATAGGCGGCCAGGTAGCGATCCGTCGTATCCCGTTCAGCCACCATTGACCGACGTTCCGTTCCAGAGATGTGGGTCCCCGTCTTCTCAAGCCCTTCGACATCATCGGGCGTCAACCCATCCATGCCCCATCCATGCGCTGCAATCAGCGCGCGGTGCACGATCAAGTCAGCATAGCGCCTGATCGGGGACGTGAAATGCGCATAGCTGCGCAGCGCAAGGCCAAAATGCCCGAAATTCTGCGGGCTGTAATAGGCTTGGGTCATGGACCGCAGGGTCGAGATATTGATCAGTTCGGCATCGTCAGTGTCTGCGGCCTGAGACAGCAAGCGGTTCAGATGTGCGGTTTTCAGAACCTGGCCTTTCGCCAGCGTCAGGCCTGCGGCCTGTGCCGTCTCGCGCAGGCTATCCAACTTGTCGGGCGACGGTTCTTCGTGCACCCGAAACAAGAGCGGCGATGACTTCGCGATCAGCGTTTCGGCAGCAGCCACATTCGCCAGCACCATGAATTCTTCGATCAGGCGGTGCGCATCCAGCCTGTCCTTGAACGCAACGGACCTGACCGTGCCATCCTCGGCCAGAACGATCTGACGTTCCGGAAGGTCCAGCTCCAGCGGCTGACGCGACTTGCGTGCCTCAACAAGCGCTGCATATGCCGCGTAAAGCGGACGTATACCAGTCTCTAACAAAGGCAATGTGCGGTCGTTTGGATGTCCGTCAATGGCTGCCTGCACCTCTTCATAGTGCAGCGAAGCCGGCGACCGCATCAGGCCACGGTGAAAGCTGTGCCCGATCTTTTTACCTTGCGCATCAACCCGCATTCGCACCGCAATACAGGCGCGCGGCACGCCTTCGTGCAGCGAACACAAGTCCCCCGACAGCCTGTCCGGCAGCATCGGCACAACGCGATCCGGGAAATAGGTCGAATTGCCCCGCTTCTTCGCCTCGCGATCCAAGGCGGATCCGGGCGTCACATAGGCCGCAACATCCGCAATCGCGACCCAGATGATGTGCCCGCCCTGGTTCTTGGGGTCGTCATCTGCATGAGCATAACACGCGTCATCATGGTCCCGGGCATCCGACGGATCAATCGTGACCAGCGGCAGATCGCGCAGGTCTTCACGGCCCTTCAGGCCAGCCGGTTTCTTGGCATCCGCTTCGGCAATGACCGGATCGGGAAACGCATCGGGTATCCCATGTTCGTGAATGGCGATCAGCGATACGGCCTTGGGCGCGGACGGATCGCCCAATCGTTCGACAATACGGGCCCTTGGCAAACCGATGCGTCCCTTGGGGCCCGCCTGTTCCGCCTCGACCAGTTCGCCATCCTTGGCGCCATGTGTCGCGCCGGCGGGCACGGACCACTCCTTGTCGCTGCCCTTGTCTACCGGCAGGATCCGCCCCCCTTCGGCCCCAGCGCGAAACACGCCAAGGATACGGCGCGGGTTTGTCCCGATGCGACGGATCAACCGTGCTTCGTAATGGTGGTCGTCTTGCTTGACCAATGTCAGACGCGCCAGGATACGATCACCGGCGCCCAGCGCCGGATCTGAGGCGCGCGGCAAAACCAGAATGCGGGGCTCCACCCCCTCACCTTGCCATTCCATCGGGCGCGCAAACAGATCGCCATTATCATCAGGGGCTTCTACCTGCAAAACGCTGACCGGCGGCAGTCGATCGGGATCCTGATATGTCTTCTTGCGCTTCTCAAGGTGACCGTCGGCCTCCAACTCCTTGAGCAGGCGTTTGAGGTCTATCCGCGCTGCACCCTTGATCCCGAAAGCCTTGGCGATATCGCGTTTGGCGGTCAGGGTCGGGTTCGCGGATATCCAATCAAGAATTTCGGCTTTGGTGGGAATTCGGCTCATGAAATCGGGGTAACATGCACGCGCAAGGCCGTCATGGCAAATCGTCTACGGTGTCAATATCAGCAAGCGTATCAACTAGCGCAATACGACGATACCCCAATGCTGTCCGGCTGTCGGCCAAGGCGTGTTCCGTGGACCACCGCACACCGTCGAGGGCAGAACAGGCCAGTTTAGAGCCTGATTTAACCCCGATCAGCCAATACCCGCCATCTGGCGCAGGCCCGAACACTGCGTCGTGGTTTCCAAGCGCGGCAAAAGCCCGCGCGACGCGAATTCTGTCAACTTCGGGGATATCTGCACCAATCACACATACCGCTCCGCCAGCCTGCCGCATCATGCGGATCATGCGGTCGCCCAGATTGCCGGGCCCCTGCGGCCAACGCGGAAGATGAGCAGGCCATATACGCGATTTCATCCCGTCTTGGTCAGGCGTAACAGCCAGCACGACGCGCCAGCGCGGGTCTTCAATCCTCCTCAGCAGACGTCGCACCTGGTGCCGAAACCACCAGGCGGCAGCAACCATGCCAATGTCCCGTCCCAACCGCGTCTTGACCCGCCCCGGCCGGGGTATCTTGAGCATCACGACCAGTGTGGGTGTCACAGTGGCCGCTCCATGTCCCGATGGGGGATGCCCGCATCGTCATAGAGGGGTCCAAACGCGACAAAACCCAATCGTTCGTAGAACGCCAGAGCATGCGTTTGCGCGCCAAGCTTGGCAGTCGTCACACCTTTGTGTTGCCGGGCAACCTCAAGACAGGTTTTGATAATGGCAGCACCCAGTCCCGTCCCGCGCCCGTTACGCAGCACACAGACACGCCCGATCTTGGCAGTTGACCCTTCAATCAGGATGCGCGCACACCCCATGGGCACACCGTCCACACAGGCCAGAACATGAAGAGCATTGGCGTCGCGGCCATCCACTTCGTCCGCTTCGCTAACCCCCTGCTCTTCGATAAAGACGGCGCGGCGCAGCGCGTGGCAGGTTGCCAGATCCTGTGTCTGGACGATGGTCCAGCTCATGCAAAATAGTCCTGCAATATCCGGGAATAGATGGATTTCAGTTGGTGTACATGTTCGACACGGACATGTTCGTCCACTTTGTGCATGGATTGCCCGACAAGCCCGAATTCGACGACAGGGCAGTGATCTTTGACAAAGCGGGCGTCAGACGTGCCGCCAGAGGTGCTGAGTACCGGGGCAACCCCAGTTTCCGCCTCAACGGCTCGTGCGACAAGGTCGGAAAGCGGTCCGGGCGGCGTTAGAAAGCTCTCGCCCGAGATTGTGACGCGCATGTCGATCTTGACACCATAAGACGACGCAATTGCGTCCGCCTGCGCCCCAAGCCATGTTGTCAGGCTGTCACCGGAATGCGTGTCGTTGAACCGGATATTCACCGTACCGCGCGCTTCTGCAGGAATGACATTCGTTGCGGGATTTCCCGTGTCCACCGTCACCACAGCCAAAGTCGAAGGGTCAAAGTGATCCGTGCCGGTGTCCAATGTGTGACTGGCAAGTTGGTCCATCAAGCGCATCAGCGGCGGCAGCGGGTTCTTGGCGCGGTGCGGATAGGCGGAATGGCCCTGCACCCCGGTGATCGTGAACCAGGCTGTCATCGACCCGCGCCGCCCGATCTTCATCATCTCGCCCATGTGTTCGGGACACGTTGGCTCTCCGACCAGGCAAACCGTCATCGCTTCGTTTTGAACGGCCATGTAGTCAAGCAATGCCAGCGTGCCATCGGTGGCGTCGCCTTCTTCGTCACCGGTGATGGCCAGAATGATCGCCCCCTCGGGCGGCTTTGATGACACAAGATCAACAGCCGCCGCGGCAAAGGCTGCAACGCCGGATTTCATATCTGTGGTCCCCCTGCCAAACATGGTGCCGTCATGTATTTCGGCGCCGAACGGGGGCCGCGACCAATCACCAGGGTTGCCGACGGGCACGACGTCGGTGTGGCCGTTAAAGCCAAAGGTGCGCGGATGCCCGTTGGGTCCAAAGCGGGCGAACAGATTGCGAATGCCACCGCGATCCGCCCAGGCACACTCAAACCCCGCCTCTGACAGCAGTCTGTGCAATACATCAAGCGCACCTGCATCTTCGGGTGTCACGGATGGGCACCGCACCAGATCAGCGGTGAGCGCAACAGGATCAACAGGTTGCATAGGCTGCTCCCAAACTAAGATGTGGCGAAAAGGACGCGGGCCGCGCCTTGCACCGACGGGACAGTTAACAGGCCATAAATTCCTGTGCTAGTGTACACGCAATAATATGACCCGAGGCAGGGCATCAGCAGTCCGGTCGCCAACGTGCGGCCACGAAAGTGCAAAAATGCGCACACCGTATGACACGCGGATCAACCGCGTGCGCTGCGTCTGTTCTGTCCGCAAGATTTTGGGGTGGGGTAGACTATGCCGGCATCAGAACTTCCGATCCAGACGGTGCGCGAAGGCGTTAACGCAGAAGACATGGCAAATGCCATCTTTGGCGATGGCGTGTTTGTGGATTCAGCCACGTACACAGGCGACATCGACAGCGCGGGGATCTACTCGAACGGCGACTCGGTTTCGCCAGGAGCCACGCCATCCGACACCGGGGTGATCCTGTCGACGGGCAACGCGGAGAGCTTTACGAATTCATCAGGACAGGAAAATCAGTCCAACAGCACATCAACGAACACGTCCGGCCAGAACAACAACGCGCAGTTCAATGCAGCTGCGGGCGCCCGCACATTCGATGCCTCGTACCTGGATGTGAACTTTATCCCCGATGGCAACCTGATGACGATGCAATTCGTGTTCAGTTCGGAAGAATATCCGGAATTTCAGAACTCGGTCTATCAAGACTTTGTCGGGGTGTGGGTCAACGGCCAGCTGGTCGAAATGGAAGTGGGTGATGGCGACACCGACCCGGGCAACATCAACACGACCAACAACATCAACATGTTCGTCGACAACACAAACGACGATTACAACACCGAGATGGATGGCTTTACCATCACGCTGACCCTGACCATGGTGGTCAATCCGGGTCAGATGAACAACATCCGGATCGGCATCGCCGATGTGTCCGACAACCAATACGATTCAAACCTGCTGATTGCCGCGGATTCGGTGCAAACCGCGCTCGTGGCCGTGGGCGACGATGTCGATGTCTTTCCGGATGGCAGTAAAACCTTCAACGTGCTCGACAACGATGTGTCGCCCAATGGCAGCGTTCTGACCATCACCCACATCAACGGACAACCCGTCAGCTATGACCCGGTCACGGGGATTGGCACGACCATCACGCTGCCCACAGGCCAACAGGTCACCATTGGTCCGAACGGCGAACTGACCGTTGTCGGGGACGGCGACGAAGAGAATTTCAACTTCACCTACACGGTGACCGACGGCGCCAACACCGACACCGGATTTGTGAATGCGACGTCAGTGCCCTGCTTTGTCGCGGGGACGCTGATTGCCACGCCAGACGGTGAGGTTCCGGTCGAAACCCTGACAGCAGGGGATCTGGTCACTACGCAAGATGAAGGCGCACAGCCCTTGCGATGGATCGGGACGCGCACGGTTCCCGCGCAAAACCAATACGCCCCAATACTGATCCGGGCGGGCACCTTTGGGCAGCATGACGATGTCATGGTGTCACCGCTGCACCGTGTCCTGATCCGCGACAGCCTGGCCGAATTGCTGTTTGGCGAAGGCGAAGTGTTGGTGGCGGCCAAGGATCTGGTCAACGACCGCTCCGTCACGCGGCAGGAAGGCGGGATGGTCACCTATGTCCATCTGATGTTTGACAAGCACCAGGTTGTGTTTTCGGGTGGACTGGCCACCGAAAGCTTCTTGCCTGGTCCCCAAACGACCAAAAGCCTGGAACGCGAAATCGTGGAGGAGATCTGTGACATCTTCCCCGAGCTTGACCCAAGCACCGGGGGCGGATACGGGCAAGCCGCCCGCCGTACATTGCGCGGATACGAGGCCGGATTGTGGCGCAAGGCAAGGGCCGCTGCATGAGCTGGTTGGGCGTCACCAATCACGAGGATGGCCGATTTTCGAAATCCGGGCTGGATCAAAAAACACTGGCGCCGCGGCAAGGCACAATGCTGGAACGCGGCACGCTCATGTTCGAAACGCGAGTTGCCGGACATGAACGGCCGCATGACCTTGTCGGTATGTCGCACCCGTTTCCATGGCCGCGGGAATTGGCATTTCGTGCAATCCCCGGCGGCGGTATTGCCATGCTGCACCGACACAACACTGACATTTCGCACGCGGCCATTCGGTGGGCGAATGACGGGCGCGCCTACACCTTGCGCGTCACCTATGCGTGGAATGCGCCCGAAGGGTGGGGCCGACTGGCGCTGGAACGCCCCGAAGGCAATCGCATCATCAGCCGCCCGGTTCACATGCCGAAAGCCTTCATGACAGATGACTTGCGCGACATCGCGTTGGCGCACCCCGCCCGGACCCTGTCCAAAGAGGTGCTGTTTGCGGCCATCAGCGATCAGGTGCAACCCATCGGGCCCATGCCCAGCCTGCATCCCGCAACACCGATCGCAACGCCGCGTGGCTACAAACCGGCCGAAAGCTTGCGGCGCGGCGATACTGTCATCACCGGCAACGGCGACATCGTTCCCGTTCTGCATGTCGTCCGGCACACGGTGCCCGCGCGCGGCAGCTTTGCCCCGGTTCGGTTGCGCGCACCCTATTTCGGTCTGGACCGCGACATTGTGGTCGCCCCTGAACAACGCCTCGTCCTGCGCGGATCAGAAGTTGAATACAACTTTGGGCAAGAGGCGGTGCTGGTCCCCGCCCGCCATCTGGTCAATGGACAGGCCGCCATGTGGGGTGACGCCAAGAGCACCATGGATTACGTGCAGGTCATCCTGCCGGGACACGAGGCCATTGTCGCTGCGGGCTGCGCTTTGGAAAGCCTTTACATCGGGCGTATTCGCCGCGACGCCGAACGATTGGATGCGAGTGTGCTTGGTGACGTGCCCAGTCGCCTGCTGCCCGAACACGCCCGGCCCATCCACCAGGTCCTTGGCCCGTTCGAGGCCATTACATTGGTCGATCAGCGCGCGGCATAGCGCCATAACCCAAATGTCAGGTGTACATCTGCGTCTTGCGGGCGCGCGCCTCGTCCGTCGCCCGCCCGGTGCCATCATGGTAGCTGCCGAACCAGCGATCCCAAGGCATTTCGACTGTGCCGTAGTTACATTCGAAATAACGGTGGTGCAGCTGATGAAAATACACCCCCATCCGCATCTGTCGCGTGTCCTTGACCACCAATTCTTCGAACCCTGAATGACTGAAAACGGGGTGCGTTGATTGCACGTACCCGTGGAACATTACGTGCAAGGGATGGCTCGGCACAATCAGGTGGATAGCGAAGTTGGTGTAGAACATCAGATGTTCGACCGGATGCATCGCGATACCTGACCATGGCCCGACATTGACGTTGCGGTGATGCAGCGCGTGGGCCAGCTTGTACAGCGGCGGCCAGTGCAAGGCGCGATGCACCCAATAAAAGTGAAAACTGGACCAGATCGGCAGCAGGACAAAGAACGCGACAAACCAGACGGGATTGTCCGGGAAAAAGACGGATGGCGCATAGCCATTTGCCATCATCCAAAACACGCCGATTTGCGCGAGGCTCCACAAAGTGATCCCGCTGACGATGTGCCAGAACATGTTGTCCAGAACCTGATTGTTGAAGGTGAAAGACCCGTTGTTCCGGTTCTGGTCACGTGGGTCGAACTTGGTTGCATTCCCCTGCCCTTTGCGTGCGATCAGCCAGTAGTGCAATGCACCAGCGATGATGCATTGGGGCACAAGGTTGGCGAGCCACACACGGATCATCCAACCAGGCTGGAAGGTCTGCATCGTCTCTAATGCAGGCAAGATCGTGAAATACGCGCCAAGTGCGAGGGCAAAGCACAAGGTCGTTGTCGATATTTCAAGCCAGAAGGCCGCATACCATTTGAAGATGGCGTAGGGTTTGAGCGGCCATTGGAACAACGGGTTCTGCGCCAGGGGGGTTGGCGGGCGGTGGTTCCAGCGGCCCGCTTCGCGACTTTCTGTGTCAGTTGGCATAGGTTGATCCTTCCTCGTCCAGAATGGCCTTGAGTTCCGCGAGGTGTCGCAGGTCCTGCTCCGGGTACGTTTCGATCTCCTGTGCCGTCTTTTCGGCAATCTCATCCGGGATCACCCGCAAAGGCCTGCCGGTCTGCAAGGCCAGAAGATAGGTTTGACAGGCCCGCTCGAAATAGAACATGCGGTTGAAGGTTTCGGCCACCGTGTCGCCGATGACCATGATCCCGTGATTGCCCATAACCATGACCCTTTTTTTCGGATCATCGAACAACCTGGCACAGCGCTCCCCCTCTTCTTCGAAGGCAAGTCCGCCGTAATCCTCGTCCACCACAACACGGTTGAAGAACATGCATCCGTTTTGGTCGACCGGTGGCAACGTGCTGTCGGCCAGGGCGGCAAGGGCCGTGGCATAGGGTGAATGGACATGCATGGCACATCTTGCATGCGCGCAGTGCCGGTGCATGCCACCGTGCAGGCCCCACGCGGTCGGATCGGGTGCGTCGGGCCCATCCATGCTGGCGGGGTCGTTCGCATCCACCACGATCAGGTCCGATGCCTTGATACGCGAAAAATGCATCTGGTTGGGGTTCATCAGGAACTTGGTGCCGTCATCGTTGATGGCGAGGGAGAAGTGGTTCGCGACCGCTTCATGCATGTTCAATCGTACGGTCCAGCGAAAGGCTGCGGCCAGGTCCACGCGGTCTTGCCAGTGGTCCATGTTGGGACGAATTTCGGTAACGTTCATGCGGCTCTCCCTTCTGTCTGCGGGGATGCTGCACGGCCATGACCGCTTTGATCAACTCAAAAGCCTGTTCTGTCCGCGACCTATTTCGGGCGTGAGGGAACCCAGGCATACCCGTTTTTGCACAGAATGTAGGCTTCGCGCAGACCATGGGGCTTGTCCGTTGGCTCTTGCAGGATGGACGCGCCGATATCCGATGCGCGGGCAACGGCCGCGTCGGGATCGGTCTGGTACAACTGAATTTCGATGCCGGCGCCACGCGGCGGATTTTCAGGAAGCAGGCCCAAAAGAGGGTGCGAATGGTATGTCCCATCGCTGTGCAACTGAAACACGACATCGCCGTGCGACATGATCGCAAAATCGCTTGTCGGCTGATAGGCTCTCATGCCGAATACAGTCTCTAAAAAGGCAATCTGGGCCGCAACATCGCGCACCAGAAGGTTCAAGCCGATGCCACGCAGGCTGCGGCCAAAGCCGTCTGCATCTATTGAATCATAGTCCATAAGGTCAGCATTGTTGATATATTTTGATCGGTCAAGTCCCGCCGGAAACCGTGACAGTTTGGCGACAAGTGCCCGCCCCCTCTTGCGCCTCCTTCCGAAACTTGATTATTTGGGACATGGAACATGACCTTTTCCCGTCCTGGCCCGATGTTGCCCCCGATCTAGTGAATGTCGCCGCAGGCCGCACGCCCGCGGACATGGTCATTCGTGGCGGTGTCTGGGTGAACGTGCACACACGAGAAACCCTGCCAGACCATGACATCGCCATCAAACATGGGCGCATCGCTTGTATTTTGCCGGATGCAAGCGGCCAGATCGGTCCCGAAACCGAAATCATCGAAGCCAAGGGTCGCTACATGATCCCCGGCTTGTGCGACGGACACATGCACATCGAATCCGGTATGTTGACCCCCGCCGAATTTGCCGCTGCCGTCATTCCGCATGGCACCACCACGATGTTCACCGACCCGCACGAAATCGCCAATGTCCTTGGCCTCGAAGGCGTGCGGTTGATGCATGACGAGGCGCTGATGCAGCCCGTCAACATCTGGACCCAGATGCCCTCGTGTGCGCCATCCGCGCCGGGGATGGAGACGACAGGATACGAGATCAGCACCAAAGATGTGGTCGAAGCCATGGGATGGCCCGGTATCATCGGACTGGGAGAGATGATGAATTTCCCCGGCATGGCCGCCGCCGACCCCCAGATGCTGGCCGAGGTGGCGGCAACGCAACGTGCGGGCAAGACAGTGGGCGGGCACTATGCCTCGCCGGACTTGGGACCGGATTTCGCCGCCTATGTGGCGGGTGGCCCTGCCGATGACCACGAAGGCACATGCGAGGCAGACGCTATTGCCCGGATGCGCCAAGGCATGCGGTCCATGATCCGACTGGGCAGCGCGTGGTATGACGTGGAAACGCAGATCACCGCGATCACGGACAAGGGGCTTGACCCCAGAAACATGATCCTGTGCACCGACGACTGCCATTCCGGTACGCTGATCAATGACGGGCATATGAACCGCGTGGTGCGCCACGCGATTGAATGCGGCTGTGATCCACTGGTTGCGCTGCAAATGGCAACGATCAATACGGCGACGCATTTCGGACTGGAGCGTGAGATCGGGTCGCTGACACCCGGGCGCCGCGCAGACGTGATCCTGACTTCGGACCTCAGGGCCTTGCCTGTTGAACAGGTCATCGCGCGCGGAAAAACAGTCTCTGTATCAGGGAATTTGACCGTGGACTGTCCGCATCTCGACTGGCCGACCAAGGCCCGTCAGACCGTGAACATGGGCGCGCCCAAGACTGCCTCCGACTTCGAAATCGCAGCGCCCGAGGGGCGCAATTCCGTCACTGCCAACGTCATCGGCGTTGTCGAAAACCAGGCACCAACCAAGGCACTGAAGAGGGACATGCCCGTCAGCGACGGCAAGGTCGAGCCGCACGGGGACACCTGCCAGATCGCTCTGGTCGAACGGCACCGGGCGACAGGTAGCGTTACAAACGCGCTGGTGTCGGGCTTCAATTACCAGGGCAAGATGGCTATGGCGTCGACCGTGGCGCATGACAGCCATCACATGATTGTCGTGGGCACCGACCGGGATCAGATGGCCTTGGCCGCCAATCGTCTTGCCGACGTGGGCGGGGGCATCACCATTTTTCGGGACGGCGAAGAACTGGCGCTTGTCGAATTGCCCATTGCGGGCCTCATGTCCGACAGCCCCGCACGCGAGGTGGCGGCCAAAGCCGACAAGATGGTGCAGGCCATGGTCGATTGCGGCTGCACCCTCAACAATGCGTATATGCAGCATTCGCTGCTGGCGCTTGTCGTTATTCCTGAACTGCGCATCTCTGACCTTGGACTGGTCGATGTGCGCACGTTTGATTTCATTCCCATACTCGAGCCAACAACATGAAAACACTAGAACAGGCCGCACACGGCCACACCGAATTTCACGATGCCAAGGCCGCAGTGGCCCATCTCGAAGAGTTATATAATGATGCGGTCCAGTTCCTGAGCCGGGAGTTCCAGCACGCGATGGAACATGGCGCGTCAGAAGGGCGGATCAGAGCCTATTATCCGGAAATCCGCTTCACGACCTCAACCTATGCCGGTGTCGATACGCGGCTCAGCTTTGGTCACGTGTCAGACCCCGGAACATATGCCACAACTGTCACCCGGCCCGACCTGTTCCGGAACTACCTGACGCAACAGATCGGATTGCTGATCACCAACCACGATCAGCCGGTGGAAATCGGCTATTCCACGACGCCGATGCCGGTACACTTTGCCGTTGCGCACGACCCCGATATCACGGTGCCGCAACAAGGTGCCGCGACCTTCCCCTTGCGGGACGTGTTTGACGTGCCGGATCTGACCAACACGAACGATGATATCGTGAACGGCACCTATGAATCGACCGATGGGATCGGGCCACTGGCCCCCTTTACTGCCCAGCGCATCGACTACTCACTGGCGCGCCTTACACACTATACAGCGACGGATGCGCATCATTTTCAGAACCATGTGCTGTTCACGAACTACCAGTTCTATGTGTCCGAGTTCGAAGCTTACGCACGTCAGCAACTCAACGATCCCGACAGTGGCTATACCTCGTTCGTATCCACCGGCAACGCCGAGATCACAACAGGCGACCAGCCCCTGGAGACAAGCCTGAAGATGCCGCAAATGCCCACCTACCACCTCAAACGTGCGGATGGGTCCGGCATCACATTGGTCAATATCGGTGTTGGTCCGTCGAATGCCAAAACGGCCACGGACCATATTGCAGTGCTGCGCCCGCATGCCTGGCTGATGGTCGGGCACTGTGCCGGTTTGCGCAACTCGCAGGCGCTTGGCGACTTTGTGCTGGCACATGCTTACCTTCGTGAAGACAACGTGCTGGACGCCGACCTGCCGCCTTGGGTTCCGATCCCCGCACTGGCCGAAATCCAGATCGCCTTGGAACAGGCCGTCGCGCAGACGACCAAACTGGAAGGTTACGAACTGAAGCGCATCATGCGGACCGGCACGGTTGCCAGTTATGATGACCGGAACTGGGAATTGCGGGACCAGCATGGTCCGGTGCAACGCCTGTCGCAGTCCCGTGCCATTGCGTTGGACATGGAAAGCGCCACGATTGCCGCAAATGGGTACAGGTTTCGCGTGCCCTACGGCACCTTGCTCTGCGTATCAGACAAGCCGTTGCATGGCGAATTGAAGCTGCCGGGCATGGCTTCGAACTTCTATAAAGAGCAGGTCGCCCGCCATTTGATGATCGGAATCCACGCGATGGAGCATCTGCGCACCATGCCGCTGGAACGCATTCACAGCCGGAAATTGCGCTCGTTCGAGGAAACAGCCTTCCTCTGATCGGGCTGAAACGGCGAAAAACAGCGGAAAAGCCGCCATTTTGGCTTGCCAAGGGCCACTATTCGTTGTGTGTTCGCACAACATTCCGTTACACTACGGTTCAGAGGCCCAAGTTGTCGGGCAGACGAAGGAGACCATGAAATGGCAAAACCAATGACAAAAACCCAACTCGTCGCCGCGCTGGCCGAGAAGATGGACACAGACAAGAAATCGGCAAGCAGTGCGCTGGACGCGATCTGCGGCCTGATCACGGACGAAGTGTCGGGCGGCGGTGCAGTGACCCTGCCGGGTGTTGGCAAAATCTATTGCCGCGAACGCCCCGAGCGTATGGTGCGCAACCCTGCCACCGGCGAACAGTTCAAGAAAGAAGCGGACAAGGTTGTGAAGATGACCATCGCGAAAGCGCTCAAGGACAGCGTGAACGGCTAAGGCCCGACGTCCCAAAGATTTTCGAAGGGTCGCCCGTTGGGCGGCCCTTTTTCGTTCAACCATCAAACACCGTCGCCGCGTCGCCCAGGTAATTGTCCCAGGCAAACCAATAGCTGATGTGCCCGGCCACACGTTCAAATCGCGCGCCATCGGGTCCGATCACCGCGTTTTCGGTAACCCGCCATGTGACCCCCGTCTGATCCACGATCCTGCCGCCAGACTGACGGAAGGTGCGATCACCGCGTTCATAGGCACGCACGCTGCGCTTGTCCGTATCGCCAATCAGCAACAGCGGTGTCCCCGCGATCTCGTCATTGATGATCGGTCGCTCTTTGAAGGCATCCAGCGGCCATGCACGGGCGGCACCGAACTGGCGCACAGCAAAGATGTAATCCTTTTGCGCATGCCGGTTCTGATCCACCAAGGCCGGGAACATCAGGTCAGGTGACGCAAAATAGTCATTATAGACCACACCCGACCCATAGTTGCGCCGATGCCCGGTATTGAGGCTCAGCACTCTGGTTGAGGGGTTCGACGCAGTCCAACTGGCCCATGTCGTGATTACCACTGGGCGTTGTTTCAACTCGATCCCGCTATTGACCAAGGGGCCAACCACCGGTTTACCCGTCCACTGGTTCCACAGGGAATGCGTCTCGCGGTCGAACATCAGCTTGTTGGATCGGTATAGAAACCCGGACGAGCCGAAGATCAGTGGTTGGGACCGGCCCGCCACCTCAGTTTCAAACAGGATGCCCGCCCCGCACAACGTACAATAGGCGAGCGCGACCGGCACGCCCCCGATCACTTCGTTGAACATCTCGTGCCACCCCATGATCCGTAGGGGATAGGCGCGCACATCGCCATTGATGGACACACCAAAGACCAGATCATCACCGCGCAAATAGTCGGCGTCCCCAGCAGCAATCAGGTCAGGGTTGTCGAGCGACGGGATCCCGTCCTTGACCACACCGCCCCAGGCGATTTCTTCCAGCCGGATTTTCATGCGCTCGGGTTGGATGTATTCCAGCCGCAAGAAGTCGTCGAAGTCGTCGTCAACGCGCAACAGCACATCGCGTTTGAACTGGATATAGGCGGGATGCGGCACCACTTGGGGGTTCCGTTCCTGCCACAGCATCCATTCAAACCAGTCTGTATCGTGGGTTTCGCCGGTGATGGCGTTCAAGGTCTCGCCAATGGGTAATCCGCGGTCGCGCGAAAACCGCAAGGACTGGATCAACCCGGCGGCCATATCCGGGTTGCCACGCTGGCTGATCTGGCTGATGGCCGCGTTGAACTCGGACGTAGTGCCGAACAGGGGCGCGCGGTGCAGCGCCAGAAAGTCGGGTTCGGATTGCGCCAGGGCCATGCGCGGTGCCAGCGCGCTGGACAGCGTCATGCCTGTAAAGGCGCGGCGGGTCAGGGTCATTGCAAAGCTCCTTTGCGTTGCGTGATACATGGCCCGGACTACGTTCACATGCACCCCAAAGGGTCGTGATCGGCCCCTTGCATCCCCTGCGAAATTCCCCGAACGTCCGCCAAAGATGAAAGGGGCAGGCATGGATTTCCGCGCGCTCGCTATGGGCCTGACCTTTGCCCTGATCTGGTCGTCTGCCTTTTCCTCGGCCCGGATCATCGTCACGCATGCCCCGCCACTTGCCGCCTCATCCCTGCGCTTTTTCATTGCCGGGTGTATTGGTGTCGCCGTTGCGCGCGCGATGGGGCAAACCTGGCACCTGACCCGTGACCAGTGGCGGGCCACGCTGATCTTTGGCCTGTGCCAGAACGCCATCTATCTGGGCCTGAACTTCTACGCCATGCAAACGGTCGAGGCGTCATTGGCTTCGATCATCGCGTCGACCATGCCACTGATGGTCGCCTTTGCCGGATGGGTCGTGTTTCGGGACAAACTGCCGCCGTTGGGCATCATCGGACTGGTTCTGGGGATTGCCGGCGTCCTCCTGATCATGTCCGCACGGTTGGATTCAGGTGTGGACATGTACGGTGTTGCCTTGTGTGTCATTGCCGCATTCGCGTTGACCATCGCAACCTTGTCGATGCGCACCATGTCTTCGGGCGGTAACCTGATGATGGTTGTGGGCCTGCAAATGTTCGTGGGCGCAGTTGTGCTTGGCATCGTGTCGGCTGCCATCGAAACGATTGAGGTCACGCACACTCCCGCCCTTTATGCCGCCTTTACCTACACTGTGTTTGTGCCCGGTCTGGCCGCCACATGGATCTGGTTTGCGCTTGTGGCGCGCATTGGTGCCACCAAGGCCGCGACTTTTCACTTTCTCAACCCGTTTTTCGGCGTCGCCATTGCGGCTGCCTTGCTGGGTGAACGACTGGGCATGAAAGATATCATCGGCGTTGCCATCATCACGGCGGGCATTCTTGCGGTGCAATTGTCACGACAGGTCAAAAGCTGACCCGCGCCCACTTGCGTGCGCCGCCACCCGCAATATTGTGACCCGAGATTTCAGGTTTCGGAGCCCTTTTGATGCACCGCCGTACATTCCTTCTGACTGCAAGTGCCCTGGCTGTCCCCGGCGGTGCCATTGCCTATCCGGCGCAAACATTTACCCCGGCTGTATGGCGCGATCTGCGCGAGACAAATCAGACCCTCGTGATGAACTTTCGCGCCGCATGGTCCCTGACATGCCAGATCAAGGCGGACCTGATAGCCGAGGCATTGGCCGACACCCCCGCCTATGCCAATCTTACATTTGTGGATGTGGATTGGGACACGTTTGGCCCCTCGCAGATGACCCAACGGCTGAAGGTTGAACGCCGGTCGACACTGTTGGTGATGAAAAACGGCACCGAGGTGACCCGATTGGTGAACGAGCCCTATGCGCGCCCGGTGCGCGCGCTTCTGGACGCCGCCCTTGCCGCCTGAGGCGTTGTTTCCTCGGCGTTACGCCTTTCTGCTTGTTCCCGGCTACTCCCAATTGGGCTTTGCCTGCGCGCTCGAAGCGCTCAGCCTGGCCAACCTGCACCCCTCGGGCCAGACGTTTTATGAATGGCGCGTGATTGGCGAAACCGGCGATCCCGTGCCAGCCTATAACGGCATCACGACGGCGGTGGACGCCGCATTGCCTGACCTGTGGCGCGATGAAACATTGGTCGTTTGTGCCGGCAACCGCGCCGCCGAAGGCAGTACCAGGCCGATCCTGAATTGGCTGCGGCGCGAAACGCGCAAGGGTATGGATTTCGGCGCGCTGTCATCCGGCACCTACACCCTTGCGCTGGCGGGTCTTTTGTCAGGAAAGACAGTGACAACCCATTGGGAATATCGCGATGCCCTGATCGAACTCTTGCCCGATGTGATCATCGAAAACAGTCTCTATTCAAGGGATGGGCGCGTGTTTACGACTGCAGGCGGGGCGGCATCCATGGACATGATGCTGGACCGGATCAAGGGGGAATACGGCATTGATCTGGCGACATGGGTGGCCGACCAGATGGTTTATACGGACCCGCGCGCCGCCAGCCATGGACAGCGCCTGTCGCGCAGGGCGCGCCCCGACATGGCGCATGGTAAACTGGGCATGGCGCTGCAGATCATGGAAAACAACCTTGAAGACCCGCTGCGCCCGGACGAGATCGCGCAACTGATCGAACTGAGCACCCGGCAGCTTGAACGCCTCTTTGCCAAGCATCTGGGCGTGTCACCCAAACGGCACTACTTGCAACTGCGCCTGGAAAAAGCGCGCGGGTTGTTGCGGCAAACCTCGCTCAGTGTCACGGACATCTGCGTGGCCTGCGGGTTCAGGTCCCTATCACATTTCTCCAAAAGCTATCGCGGCACCTTTGGCCTTAGCCCCGGACAGGAGAAACGCGGCACCGGGTCGATGTGGCCGGTTCAGCCATGATTGCAGCCCGGATCGACCCCCTGTATTCATGGGCAAAAGGGACACGTAGACAATGAAATTCCTGTTTGTGCACCAGAACATGCCCGGGCAGTATCGCGAACTGATCCAATGGCTAGCGGCGCAGAAAACCCACCAGATCGTGTTTCTAACCCAGCGCAAGAAGGCCCCGCAATTCGACGGCGTGCAAACCGTCGTCTACAAATCGCATCATCAGGCCAAGGACGGCGCATATGGCCTGTCGCGCACCTGGGAAAACGCGGCAGGCAATGGGTTCGGCGCAGTGACAGCCCTGCGCGAGATCGTCGACAAGGGCTTTGTCCCGGACATCGTGATCGGGCATGTCGGCTGGGGTGAAATGACCTTCTTTCGCGAGGTGCTGCCGGACACGCCGATGATCGGGTTTTTCGAATACTACTATTCGGTCCATGGCGGCCCCGTGGGATTTGACCCCGAAAGCCCCGTAAGCAGCCATGCGCCGTACATCATGTACGGGCACAACGTGGTTCCGCAGGTCAACTTTAACGTCGTCGACCTGGCGCACTGCCCGACCTACTGGCAACGCGATCGGTTCCCGCCCCAGTTCCACGACAAGATGTATGTCTGCCATGACGGGATCCGCACCGACAAGTTAAAGCCCAATTCGAAGGCCCAAGTCACGCTGGGCCGGATCGGACGCCCCCTGACGCCGAAGGATGAAATCGTCACCTTCATGTCCCGCAACCTGGAAACCACGCGCGGATATCACCAGTTCATGCGCGCAGTGCCACACATCCAAAAGGCGCGCCCGAATGCCCGCATTCTGGTGATTGGCGGCAACGATGTGTCCTATGGCGGCAAGAACAATCATCCGGGCGGTCTGCGCGGACAGATGGAGGCCGAGGTGGGCCATCTGATCGATTGGGACAGGCTGCATTTTTTGGGGCAGGTGCCATTCGAAAGCTATCAATCGATCATCCAGATCAGTTCGTGCCACCTGTATCTGTCGATGCCATTTGTCCTGTCGTGGTCCTTGCTGGAAAGCATGTCGATGCAGGCGACACTTGTCGCGAGTGACGTGGCCCCGGTGCGCGAAGCGATCGAGCACGGCAAGACCGGTCTCCTGGTCGATTTCTTTGACCCCGAGGCAATCGCCGCACAGGTCAGCGCTGTGCTTGCTGCGCCGCGCGACTATGCACATCTGGGCCCCGCGGCGCGGCAGCACGTGATCGAGAATTACGACTTTGAAACCGTGTGCCTGCCGGAGCATATCCGGCAGATCAACGCGCTCGTTCCCGCCGACAAACACATCGCGATGGGCTGACCCATGCGGATTGTGGTGCTGGGCGCGGGCGGAAAACTGGGGCGGCTTTTACGTCCGCGCTGGCCCACCGATGCCGTTTGGACCACGCGCGATGACGTGGACATCAACGATACAAAAAGACTGACACGCGTATTGACCCAGGCCGATGCCGTCTTTTGCCTCGCCGGGGCGACCCATGGCGCGGCGGTTCCCATGGCGCACAATATCGACGTAGCACAGCGCACGTTGGATGCAGCGCAGGGTGCACATGTGTTTCTGTTTTCCTCGGCTGCCGTATACGGCGCACTGTCCAGTCCGCGTCCCGAAGCCGGGCCGACATCCCCCCAAAGCGCATACGCAACCGCAAAGCTGAAAATGGAAGAGATGGCAGCCACACATCCCAATCCGTGCACATGTCTTCGGCTTGGCAACGTGGCTGGCGCCGACGCGATCCTCGGGGGATGGGCCCCTGGGTTTCAATTGGATCAATATCCGGATGGGAACACACCTGCCCGCAGCTACATCGGACCCGGCACACTGGCCCATGTCCTTGTGCAATTGACCACGTCCACTGACCCGCCCGCTGTCCTGAATATTGCAGCGCCGGGTACGGTGGCGATGGGTGATCTGCTGGATGCCGCCGGTCTTCGCTGGACAGCGAAACCGGCCACAGACCGCACAATCGGCAAGGTGCAACTGGACACAACACAATTGGAACGCATGATCCGTTTTGAACCGAAGGACAGCACCGCTGCGGGGATCGTCGCGGACTGGCGAAGGGGCCGCACCCAATGACCTGGCGCAAACGCATCTTCGATCTATTTTTTGCCAGCCTTCTGGTGCTGATCCTTGGCCCCGTGATCCTTTACCTGATCTGGGTTATCTGGCGAAAGCAGGGCCGCCCGCTGTTTTACGTCGCCGAACGCATGAAAAGCCCAACAGAAAGCTTCGGCCTCTGGAAGTTTCGAACCATGACCGTGGTCGATGCGGACCAAGGTGTCTCGGGCGGGCACAAAGAGGCACGGATCACACCGCTTGGGGCCAAACTGCGGGCCAAGCGGCTGGACGAGTTCCCGCAGCTTTGGAACATCCTGAAGGGCGATCTGTCATTTGTCGGCCCTCGCCCGCCGCTGCGCGAATACGTGGGACGGTTTCCGGGTCTGTATTCAAAAGTCCTGAAATCGCGCCCGGGCGTCACCGGCCTTGCCACAATCCGGTTTCACAAGCATGAGGACCGTCTTTTGGCCCGATGTGACACCCCGGAGCAGACGGATGACGTGTATTGCCGCATCTGCGTTCCACGGAAGGCGCGCCTTGACCTCATCTATCAGCGCAACCAAAGCACCTGTTACGATTTTGATCTGGTCTTTCAAACGATTGGAAACTTGTTCCGCCGCAAAAGGACATAGGCGAAACACTTACCGAATCGGTGATTATGTGCAAAAAGCGGCGCGGGACGCTTAATTCATAAGCATATTTTGGCGTTTTTCTGCCAGTGAACGGGGCAATTTTTCTGCACCTGCGAAATAGTCGCAAGAATTTGATACGAATACGTGCTAGCGGTAGGTGCAATGTATAAGTTCAAGGGGTCACGGGGCAACATGTTGGATCTGCTGAAGTCGCTGACGCGTACGCAGAAGCGAAACATCCTGATCGCAATTGATGCGGCACTGATCCCATTCGCATTGCTTTTCGCCTTCAGCTTGAACCTGTCCACAGGCACCGCTTGGTCCAGCTTTCAGGCCTATCTGCCAATCTTGCCCTACATGCTGATCGTTGCCGCGGCCCTGTCACTTTGGCTTGGCATCTCTTCGACAATCCTGAATGACTACGACACCGGATCGATCGGGCGGACGGGTGTGTTTTCGATACTGTTGGCAATGACATCGACCCTTCTGTCGACCGCTGCAAACATGGCGCTTCCACTGTCGAGCCACGTGACCTTCGGCATCACGTTTTTTGTGTTTTCAATCATGAGCCGGGCCGTCCTGTTGCAAGTCGTGTTGGCCATTTATCGCAACGGGACAGATCGGTGTCGGGTGCTGATCTATGGCGCAGGAACAACTGGCATGCAGCTGGTGTCGGCCCTGCGCAACCACGAGCAGATCGAAACGGTTGCATTCGTGGATGACAGCCAGGCCCTGCAAGGGCTGAACGTGTTGCGTCTGCCCGTGTACAGCCCCGTCCGCATCGCCGAGATCGTTGCCGAGAAAAAGATTGATCGCGTGTTGCTGGCGATCCCATCGCAATCGCATCCGAAGCAGATGCAAATCGCGCGACGCCTGCAAAAGATGGGGCTCGAGGTACAGACCCTTCCCTCGTTCTCGCAACTGATCGGAGAAGAGGCGCTGGTCGACAAGCTGACACCGGTCAATCCACGCAAGTTCCTTGGACGGGACGAGGTGATGACCGCGCAGGAAGGTGGCGGCGAGGCATATGCCGGTCGACGGGTCCTGATTTCCGGCGCGGGCGGCTCAATCGGGTCCGAACTCAGCCGCCAGGTGCTGGAATACAATCCCCAAAAGATCGTGCTGTATGAACTCAGCGAACTGGCCCTGTATCAGATACATCAGGAACTGACGCTGCTGGCCGAAGGCAGTGATATCGAAATCATCCCGCTTTTGGGGTCGGTCACAGACGCCCGGCAGGTGCGGCGGGTCCTGAGCGACCACCAGATCGAAGTGGTGCTGCACGCAGCCGCCTACAAGCACGTGCCGCTTGTCGAATTCAATCCGCTGGCGGGCCTCGCCAACAACGCGTTGGGGACCCAAACGCTGGTAACCGAGGCGGCCGAGGCAGGCGTTGGACACTTTATGCTCATTTCGTCGGACAAGGCCGTGCGGCCCACGAACATGATGGGGGCATCGAAGCGGCTGGCCGAATTGGTGGTTCAGGATGTCGCGCGCCGTGTTGCCGCGCCGAAGGGGCTGAAATTCTCGATCGTGCGCTTTGGCAATGTGCTTGGGTCGTCCGGATCGGTTGTCCCGCTGTTTCAGGAACAGCTGCGTCGCGGTGGCCCGCTCACCGTGACCCACAGGGACGTGTCGCGCTATTTCATGACGGTTCAGGAGGCGGTGCACCTTGTCCTGCGCGCCGGGTCGATGGCGAATGGCGGCGAAGTGTTCGTTCTTGACATGGGCAAGCCGATGAAGATCGAACAACTGGCCCGTCAGGTCATTGAAAGCGCAGGATTCACCGTGCGCGATGCACAGAGCCCCGATGGCGATATCGAGATCGAGTTTACCGGCCTGCGCCCCGGCGAGAAAATGACCGAAGAGTTGACCCTGAGCGGGACGCAGGTGGGAACCGGCCACAAAAAGATTTTCTTCACCATCGAAGACTGCCTGAGCGAAATCGAAGTCGCGTCTGCGATGCGGTCCTTGCGCCAGGCATTGGCGGCGAGTGATGAAGACGCGGCACGCACAACGGTTCAGCGCTGGGTCGAGGGTTACAACATGCCCAAGGAAACAGTTCATGCAGACCGGGAAATCGTTTCCCCTGTATCTTGAAAGCCGCGCTTTTCTGCTAGTTTGACAGCCCCGCAGCAGCAAGATTGTGTAAGACACACCCGCGTGATCTAAAGCGGGTAAACCAAAAAACGACCGGACAGTGAACCCTATGCATCAGCGGATACGATCGCTTGTTTTCGCCAGTCTTGGCAGCCTGTCTATAGCCGTTTACGCGTCATTTGCGCCGGCACAGGGCACCGGGTCGGCAAAACCGGTGGTCGTCACATCATCGCCGACACTGAATTTCTACGGCCTGCCCGGCCTCGTGGACATGCCATCAGCCGAAGCGCTGCCAGATGGTCAGATCGCCATCGGCATCTCCAACTTTGCGGGCACTACACGCACGTCCTTTTCGTTCCAGTTTTCGCCGCGCATCACAGGCACATTCCGCTATGTGGGCCTGCGCGACTTCAATTCCGGCGGGTTCGACACGTTCCGGGACCGCAGCTTTGATGTTCGGTATTTGCTGTTTCACGAGGGGCGCTATCGCCCTGCCGTGTCGGTTGGCTTGCAGGACTTTTCCGGCACCGGCATTTATGCCGCCGAATATCTGGTCGCGACCAAGAATTTCCGCCGGCCTTTCCGGTTGCCCGGCACACTGAAAGTGACCGGTGGCCTGGGCTGGGGGCGCCTTGGTACGTCCGGCTCCATTGGATCGCCATTGGGCGATGATCGCCCAGCCTTTGATCCCGACGATACAGGCGGCGAACCCTCATTTGATCAATGGTTCCGCGGCCCGGTGTCCCCGTTTGCGGGTTTGGAATGGCAATACAGCGACCGGCTGGGCTTCAAGCTCGAATATTCGAGCGATGCCTACGCGCTCGAGACCGGCCTGGGTATTTTTGAACGCGAATCCCGGATCAACCTCGGCGTCGAATACCAGTGGACCAACGCACTGCGTGTTGGCGCATACTACCTGTACGGATCCGAAATCGGGGTGAATGCACAGCTGCAATTCAACCCCAAGCGCCCCGCCACACCCTTCTCGGTTGCCGGACCGCGCCCCATCATCGTGCGCCCATCGCGCGAAGCGAACCCACAGTCCTACGATACGGCATGGGCCGCATCGCAAAGCGCACCGGTCATCATCCGGGACGTTGTCGAACCGGAACTGACCGAAGACGGCATTCGCCTGGAAAGCCTGACCGTCACCGCCAACCGGGCCGAAGCCCGGGTCTCAAGCGTGCGTTACGACAACTTGGCCATTGTCGTGGGCCGGACGGGTCGCGCCTTGGCACGGCAACTTCCGCCATCGGTCGAATTCTTTGACATCATTCTGGTGAACGAAGGGCTGGCGCTGTCAAAGATCACCATATCGCGGCGCGATCTTGAAACACTCGAATTCCAACCGGACGCCGCCAACGCGCTTTTGGCCGCGGCTGACGTATCAGATGCCGCACCAAACCCTGCCGACGGGGCGGTGGACGGCACGCTTGCCTATCCGCGCTTCAGCTACTCGGTCGGCCCGTTCGTGCGGCCCAGTTTCTTTGATCCGGACGAGCCTGTGCGGCTTGAAGGCGGTATTTCGGTCCAGGCGCAATACCGGTTTGCACCGGGATGGCTGGTCAGTGGCGAAGTGCGTCATCGCCTTGCCGGGAACGTCGAAGATGGGCGCCTGTCCAATTCGGTCCTGCCCCGCGTGCGCACCGACGCAGTGCTGTACGCGCAGGCTGCCGACACGTCGATTGAAAACCTGTTTGTGTCGCGGCAATGGAAGACCGGCAAGAATACCTATGCCCGCCTGACGGCCGGTTACCTTGAACAGTTCTTTGGCGGTGTGTCGGCGGAATTCCTGTGGAAACCCGCAACAAGCCGCTTGGGCCTCGGGATCGAGGCCAACTATGTCCAGCAGCGCGATTTCGATCAACGCTTTGGCTTTCAGGATTATGATGTCGCGACCGGGCACGTGTCGGCCTATTACGACTTTGGCAAAGGGTACTATGGGCAGGTCGATGTCGGGCGGTACCTGGCAGGCGACGTCGGCGCAACCTTCACGCTTGAACGTCAATTTGCCAACGGCTGGCGCCTTGGTGGATTCTTTACCCTGACAGACGTCACATCCGAGGAATTTGGCGAGGGGTCGTTTGACAAGGGGATCAACGTGACGATCCCGACCAGCTGGTTCACCGGCAAGCCAAATCGCCAACTGGTCAAGACAACGATCCGGCCGGTCCAACGGGATGGCGGCGCGCGCCTGAACGTGTCCGGGCGTCTGTATGAACAAATCCGCGACGGTCACATCACCGACCTGAACGCAGATTGGGGAAGGGTTTGGGAATGATGAAGCGGCTGACATCGCTGGCCCTTGCGGCCATTGTGCTGCTGGCCGGGTGTTCCGGCGGGACAGACACCCAAGGCACGCAATCGGCGCAATTCAGGACGCTTTATGATGCCTATCGCGACGGTCGAAGGCAGGCAGGGACGCCGCCTCCGGCGATCACGCGCGAGGTCATCGACAGCCTGACCGTGCCCGCTTTGGAAGTGACGGTCGAAAACCGGAACTCGACCGCGTTTCTGGTGCCCTTTTCCGAGCGTCGCGATTCCGGCCCCGGTGTTGTGCGGACATGGCGCACGGGCAATGACGTACAAATCACTTTGCGCGATGGCGTCATCGCTGCGACCCGCGGCATTGCATTCGATGTCGGATCAGTAGATGCCGACGCCGCCGTTCAGGCCATCCAAACGCGGTCGCCCATTTCCGGAAAGCACACGCTTTACGTCAAGAACGGCGACAATGGCATCGACGAGATCGCCCTGGAGTGTGAGATGCGGACCGTCGGACACGACGACCTCGTGATTGTCGGCAGGTCTTTCCCGGTTGTGCACCTGCAAGAGAATTGCACCGGCTGGAAGGGCGTCGTTGCATTCGACTACTGGATCGACCGGCGGGATGCCACTGTATGGCAATCCCGGCAATGGTCGGGGCCGGACCTTGGTTACATTCGTACGCGTTTGCTGAAAAAATGATCGACCCGCCGCGATGCAGCAAAAATGCATCGAAATTTATCCGCAAGCCGCGATGTTGATTGTCTTTTTGCCGAATTCATCCTATCTAACCCTCAGACGCTACAGGAGTCATATCATGACCAAAGCATTCAAACTGATTTCCGCAGCCGCACTTGTGGCCGCAACTTCGACAGCAACTCTGGCGCAAGACGTTCCGCTGAACACAACTGTGTCCGGTGGCCAAGGCGCCGAGATTCAAGTCGGTCAAGGCGAAGCAGGTGTTCTCGCCATCACGCCAATCGCTGTCACAACAGTATTCGCAGTCGGCCTTGCCCTTGCTGCGGCCAATTCGTCTTCATCGACGACGACTGGCGACTAAACCCTCGCGGTTACAACAGAAAAGGGCTCGCAACCGCGAGCCCTTTTTTTGTCGAATGTCCGGATCAAGACAATGCGTATCGCGTCCCTTGATACGCCGCCTTCAGTGTCCTGTGCGCAACCTTTCGCCGGGCCAGGTGGGCCAAAGCGGCAACCCTTGTCCTGATCATGCTGGTCCACCGCCACACCGTTGTGCGCAACAGACCGCACCGCACATCATTGGCCTGACCCGTCACTTGGAAAAGGTTCATTGAAAATGATTCGCGCCCTCTCAGCTGCGTCTGCCGTTGCGCTTGCCATGGTTGGCTTGCCCGCCGTGGCACAAGACGCAAACCAAGCCCCTCCGCCCGGTCCGGCGGCGAACACAACCCCACCGCCCGCAGAGGGTCAATTGCTGGGCGGGACGCTCACGCCCGCCGCCGGTGTCGCCGCTTTGGGTGTCGGCATTGCAATTATCGCATTGTCATCTGACAGCAGCGGCACAACAACCACCACAACAACGCCCTGAAACTGTCACTCGCGGTTCAGTTCGGCTTCGATGGCGCGACGCACGGCGGGCGCCATCGGGGCCGTCCGTGCACCCCACGTTTCAACAACCTGACCGTTTTCACCAATCAGAACCTTGTTGAAGTTCCAGCGCGGAACAAAGCCAACATCCGCCTCGACCGCCTGATAGAACGGATGGGCGTTGCGGCCTTTCACTGACAGAATGTCGGTCATCGGCATGTCCAGGCCAAAGGCCATCTCGCAAAAGTCGCGAACCTCGTCGGCGGTATCAAGTTCCTGGCGAAAGTCGTCCGACGGCACGGCCAAAACAACCAACCCGTCTTCGCGATAGGTGTCATACAGGGTCTGCAACGCTTCGTATTGGCCCGTATAGGCACATTGGGACGCCGTGTTGACCACCAGAACCGGCTGACCGGTCCAGTCAGACATGTTCAGCACCCCGCCATCTATCGACGGAAACCCCATATCGCGGAGGCCCGCGTTGCCAAGCTGCGCAGCAAGCAGAAGACAGCCAACCAAAAACAAGCGCACGACGTTCTCCCGTGTTGCGATAGGGGTGAGTTAGCGCGCAGCGCCATGCCGTCACCCTCTTTCAATTCAACACGCGCGCCCCACATATTATTCAAATCTGAACAGACAGGCAGACCATGACCAACTACACCAAGAACCCCGACGTCATCGCCACCCTTTCGCCCGAAGAATACCATGTCACGCAGGAAAGCGGGACCGAGCGCCCCGGCACCGGCAAGTTGCTGAACAACAAGGAACCAGGCATCTATGTCGATATCGTGTCCGGAGAGCCGCTGTTTGCATCCTCGGACAAGTACGAAAGCGGCTGCGGTTGGCCATCGTTCACCAAGCCGATCGACAATGTCACCGAACACCGCGATGCCAGCCTGGGGATGATCCGCACCGAAGTGCGCAGCAAACACGGCGACAGTCACCTGGGCCATGTCTTTCCTGACGGGCCGCGCGACCGCGGTGGCCTGCGCTATTGTATCAACTCCGCGTCACTGCGCTTTGTGCATCGTGACGATATGGAGGCCGAAGGTTACGCTGCCTATCTGAACCAAGTGGAGGATGTGACATGAGTGATGCACGCGCTGTCCTGGCCGGTGGCTGTTTCTGGGGCATGCAGGACCTGATCCGCAAGAAACCCGGGGTAAAGGCGACGCGCGTCGGCTATACCGGCGGGGACGTGCCAAACGCGACGTACCGCAACCATGGCACACACGCCGAGGGGATCGAGATCATCTTTGACCCCTCGATGATCTCCTATCGCGAACTGCTTGAGTTCTTCTTCCAGATCCACGACCCGACCACGCTGAACCGGCAAGGCAATGACGTCGGGCTGAGCTATCGGTCTGCCATCTACTATGTGGACGATGCGCAAAAACAGGTGGCTCTGGATGCCATTGCAGATGTCGAGGCATCCGGCATCTGGCCGGGCAAGGTGGTGACCGAAGTCGAACCGGTTGGCGACTTCTGGGACGCAGAACCAGAACACCAGGATTATCTCGAGCGGTTCCCCAACGGCTATACCTGCCACTTCCCCCGTGCGGGTTGGGTGCTGCCCAAACGCGCTGCTGAATAAACTTCGGAACCATCCGCGCGTCGGCACGTTCTTTCTGCAAGACGAAAAACAGAAAGGACGAGAAAATGCTTGGATGGGCACTGACCTTCCTGGTGATCGCATTGATCGCCGGACTTATGGGCTTCGGCGGGATCGCAGGAGCATCGGCGGGGATCGCACAGATCCTGTTCGTGATCTTCCTGATCCTGTTCGTCGTGGCAATGGTCGCCCGCGCCGTGCGCGGCAGACCCCCGGTCTGATACAGGACAAAAACAAAAAAAGGCGGGCCAGGATGCCCGCCTTTTTTATGCGCCTGTGATCCGCGGACGTCCGGTCGCTTCGGCTGTAAGGGTTGCTTCGACAAATACCTCCCGCGCCTCCGCCTGCGCCACCCGAATATCCCGTGCTACATGTACCTCGATATCGAATGCGCCAGCAGCCTGTGCTGCGCCGCGCGCGTGATCGACCAAAACAGTCTCTAATCGGGCCAAAGCAGCATCAGATGACCCAAAGTCTTCGGGTCCCGTGGGCAGGTGCACGCGAAACAGCCCCTCGCTGGGCGCGGTGATCGTTCCAGATCGACGAACGGTCACCCGGCCGACAACCGCGCCAATCGCGTTTGCAACACCGCCGTTTTCCGGCAGTTCCATGTCACATCCAAGGCGCTTGCCGACGGCGGGGTAATAAACCCGCGCCGAAGCGCCCAACCCCACGACCGGGATGTCCAACCCCGTCGACACGCGCACCAGACCCGAAACACGCGACAGGCCGCGCTCCATCAAACTGTGGGTGGCAAGTGTTTCGTCCAGGCCATCTTCGGCCAGGGCCGCTTCCAACAGCGCCGTGCTGGTCTGAAGCGTCAACTGATCGACAACGATCTGCGCCATCTGTTCCGCTGTCTCGGCCAACCGTTCACCCGCCCCGGTGCGCCGACGCCCGAACAACACGCATGCCATCCGCGCCGCATCTGCATCCCACGCGTCAACATTGCCCAGAACGTGGCTGGCATCCGACGGGGTCAGCCCCGCAACCTGAACCAGCCCGCGCGCAACAAGACGCCGAAGCGCACCCAATTCCATCCGCGTGCGTAACACCGCGCCCAGCGGATGCACATCGGTGCCGATCCGGTCCAGCAGGTCCGCGTCACGCGCGGTCACCCCATCCGCCTGCACACCGGGCACGGCGCGCACAAAGCGGCCATCGTGATCACCCGGCGTCGCGTTGCGCATCTGCGCCTCAAGAACGGGATGCACAACATCGGGCGCATCCCGGGCCAACAGGGACACCGGCAAAAGGCGGCGTGGGCCCAGCGTGACACCGCCTTGCAACCCCTCGGCGACGAAATGCACCTCGCTGTCGCCGCCCAGTCCCGTGGTCCGCATCGCAACAGCTTCGACCATGGTGCGATGGGGACCCACACGCGCCCCGTTCGGGTCAATCACAGGTCTGCCGCCGCGCAGCACGGCAACATCCGTCGTCGTGCCACCAATATCGCTGACCAGCGCATGATCTGCCCCCGTCAACCATCGCGCACCCACGATCGAGGCGGCCGGGCCACTCAATATGGTTTCGATGGGCCGCGCACGCGCTTGCGCCGACGACATCAACGCACCATCCCCGCGCACGACCATCATCGGGGCCGTGATCCCGATGGACCGCAATTCTGCCTCGGCACGCCCGATCAGCGCGTCGATCATCCCGATCAGGCGCGCGTTCAGTACCGCAGTCAAAGCCCGCTTGGGTCCACCCAACTTGGCCGACAGCTGATGGGATGCCGAAACGGGCCGGCCCGTCATCCTTCGTACCAGGTCCATGACGCGCCGCTCGTGATCCTGGTTGCGCACGGCAAACTGGGCCGCGACGGCAAAGCCGGTCACATCGGCCTCATGCGTCTCTAAAAAGGCGGAAACCGCTGTTTCGTCCAGCACCTGCGCCTCGGATCCATCATGCTTGTGCCCACCTGCAACGACACAGACCGGATCACCGTTCAGGGCATCGGCCAAGCCCTGCGCTTCAAGGTCCTTCTCGCGAAACCCGACATAGATCAGGCCAACACGCCCGCCCTGCCCCTCGACCAGCGCATTGGTGGCCAGGGTTGTCGACAGCGACGCCATGCCTACAACCGCCGGGTCAACCTGCGCCTCATCCAATACGGCCCGCACGGCGTGACCAACACCTATTGCCAGATCCTGGCGCGTGGTCAGCGCCTTGGCCCGGGCCAGAACCCTATCCTCGTCCTGCATCAAAACTGCGTCGGTATAGGTGCCGCCCGTATCCACGCCCAGTAGAATGGCCATGCTGTTCCCCGCTTTTTTGCCGTGCCTACCGCGCCTGTTCGCGACCCGTCGCGCCCAATTGCGTCACGGCCCAGCGCGCAGCGTCCGCCACTGCCGGGTCGGGGTCATCCACAAGGGTTTGCACAGCCGGCATCAGATCGGCTTGTCCGGAATTTCCAATGGCATAAGCCACGTTTCGCACGAACCGGTCCCGCCCGATCCGTTTGATTGGTGAACCCGAAAACCGCGCACGGAATGCCGCATCGTCCAGGGCCGCCAGTTCCGCCAAGGGCGGCGCACCCACAACGCCCAGATACCGCATATCACTGGCCGAAACGGCAAACTTGTTCCACGGACATACAGCAAGGCAATCATCGCACCCGTAAATTCGATTGCCCAGCAACGGACGCAGCGCCACATCCACCGGTCCCTTGTGTTCGATCGTCAGATACGAAATGCACCGCCGCGCATCCAGTTGGTAGGGCGCGGGAAACGCATCTGTCGGACACACATCCAGGCAGGCACGACACGATCCGCAATGATCGCTTTCCGCAGCGTCCGGTTCCAGCTCCAGCGTCGTGAAAACAGACCCTAAAAAGGCCCAATTGCCCCAATCCCTGCTCACCAGATTGGTGTGCTTGCCCTGCCAGCCAAGACCGGCCGCCTGCCCCAAAGCCTTTTCTGGAACAGGTGCCGTGTCGACAAACACCTTGATCTGCCCCCCGGCTTCCTCGATCAGCCATCGACCCAGACGTTTCAGCCGTTTCTTGACAATATCGTGGTAATCCCGCCCTTGCGCATAGACGGAAACGGCGCCCAGATCCGGCCGCTCCAAAACAGCGAGCGGATCATGCTCCGGCGCATAGCTTTCAGCAAGCATGATCACAGACCGCGCCTCGGGCCACAGGGCCGATGGGTCGCCGCGCCAATGCATCCGCTCGGTCATCCACCCCATCTGGCCGTGACGCCCTGCATTGACAAAAGCCTCCAACCGCTCCGGTACCTCTGGCACCGCATCCGGCCGACACACCCGCGCCAGGACAAACCCTTCGTCCAGAGCGCGCTTTATGACGCGCTCTTTCAGGTCCATATCGTCTCTGTTTCAGAAAAGTCCTGCAGGGGGTCTGGGGTGGAAACACCCCAGTCCGACGTCAGATCAAAAATCCAGATCATTGTAATGGCGCGGTGGCGGAAAGCCGGGCACCTGATCGGCCAGGATGGACCGGAAGGCCGGGCGCGACTTGATCTTGGCATACCAATCCTTGACGACCTCCGAACGGTTCCAGTCCACGTCCGAAATATAGTCCAACGCCGACAGATGCGCAGCGGCGGCAAAATCCGCAAGGGTCATCACATCCCCCGCCAACCAACGGCGATGATCCAGAAGCCACGTCATGTAATCCAGATGATACTTGATGGCCTTGGCACCGTCCTTGACGTTGCGGCTGTCCGGAAAACCCTGACCCATGACCTTCTTGTTCACCCGTTCATACAGCAGCTTGGATGTCACCTCGTTATGGAACTTGTCATCGAACCAGCCGACCAGGCGGCGCACCTCCAGCTTTGCAACCGGATCGGAGGGCATCAGAGACGGCTCGGGGCGGGTTTCTTCGATGTACTCGCAGATGGCCGCACTTTCGCTCATCATCACGCCATCCAGGCGCAATACGGGCACCTTGGCCGCAGGGTTGCGCCGCAGGAAATCGGGATCAGCTTCCCAATACCGCTCTTCAACCAGTTCCACCTCGATCTTCTTCTCGGCCAGGCTCAGACGTACCTTGCGGCAGAACGGGGAAAGGGGGACGTGAAACAGGCGGGCCATACAAATTCCGGGGTCAGTCAAGCGGTCAGGCATCCATGCACGGCGCGCACAGGATTTTCAACTCTCGAAACAGGCTGCGCGCCCATCCGCGCGGATCGTGGCCGCTCCGTCGACGATCTGGGCCGCCCGCTTGCGAACAAACGATGACGGGTTCCGGGCCGACCGACCCTTGGGGTTCGGCAGGATCGCGGCAAGGCGTGCGGCTTGCGTGGGCGACAGATCCTCCGGTCCCACGTCAAAATAATGGCGCGCGGCGGCCTCCACCCCGAAAACGCCCTCATCGAATTCGGCGACGTTCAGGTACACTTCGAGAATACGGCGTTTGGACCACAGGGCTTCGACAAGCGGCGTCATCGCCGCCTCCATCACCTTTCGCACCCAGGACCGGCCGTGCCAGAGATATACATTCTTGACCGTCTGCTGGCTGATGGTCGACGCGCCTCGGTTGCTGCCCTCGTCGATGGCCTTGCGGATGGCCACGATATCCAGCCCCCAGTGCATGCAGAAATTCGCGTCCTCCGCCGCGACGGCGGCGCGGGCCATGACCGGCGCGATATCTTCGATCGGCACCCACTGGTGATCGACACCGCCCAGGCGGCGGGACTCCTGCAGCATGTAGAAGGTGGTCGGCGGGTTCAACACGGACCACAACAAGGTCGCGGCAACGGCGACCAGAAACACGACACTGACCAGGCGCAGCCCCCAACGCAGCAGCCAACGCCCCGGTCGAAACCGAGGCTTTGTCTTGGATTTTGACGTGCGTTTGCTGCTCTTTTTCGCCATGCACCAGCTATAGGACGCCGGATCGGACAAGAAAACTACCGGGCGGCGCTTTGCGCCAGATAGGTGCCGATACGACGCGCACCAGATGGTGACGGGTGAATGCCGTCAAAGGCAAACAGGGACCGGTCGTTCGGATCCATCACATCCTCGCTGTCCACGAAGGTCAGGCCGGTGTTTTCGGCCGCCAGGCGGGCCAGACGGGCGTCATATTCGACCAGATAGGGCCGGCACCCGGTGAATTGTCCTGACCGTGCGCTGGCGTAATACCCCATCCAGATGACCGGGGCGCCGGTGCGCAGCAACCGGGCCAGAAAATCGGGCACCTCACCCGTCAGGTCGGACGCGATCAAGCCGTCCAGAACCGGGTCGCAGGCCTGGCACCGGCAATCGTTCAGAAGATCATTTGCGCCGCCATTGATCAGGATCATATCCCATGCGCCGGTCCGGAATTGGGCGCGCACGTCAAAGCCAGCTGCCCGTCCCAGCGCCGATGCATTGGAAAACCGCGCCCCTGCAACCGCACCGTTGTCCACCTGCGCATCCAACAGATCGCCCATGACCGACGGGATGTCCCGCCCGGTCCACTTGTGCCACGCCATCACGCTGTCGCCGATGGCCAGAACCCGAACCGGGTCCGCCGACACCGCCGATGCCAGGCACCAGAACAGTATTAGACATCTGTACATGGGGAAAAGATATGGCACACAGCGCGTCCGGCCAGCGGCAAAGTTCAATTCACCAATTAATCAGAAAACTATAATCAAAAACAAAAGGTTAATTGCTCACACCCATGTGATGATTCTGCTATCCTCGCCTTTGGTGAGGGCACATGATTGTGTTCGGAGACAGGAGATGATCGAAACCACAAATGGCGTCCAGCCCGGCGCCATCGCACAACAGTATCGGGTGTTGAACGCGGCGGATGCTGCCCTGGTCTGGGTTCTGAAATGGTCCGGCGATGCCGACCACGTGATCGCAAACAAGCTTGGCACGATGCCCAGCAAGGTGGCCGACATTCTGGCGGAAAACACCCATGTCGGCAGCAAGGACCAGGCGACCAAGATGGTCGCCCAGCCCGAGGGTTAGGCCCTATTCCGCCGGAATGGCGGCCTCTTCCACAGCTATTGGATGCGCAAGCTTGTCCAGCATTTCCTTTGGGCACACCTGAAGGAAATTGTGCTGCTCGGTGTCCCAGTGCTGCAGTATGTCGGCCGTCTTCACGCTGCCGGTTTCTTCAAGATGCCGCTCCAGCAACCCTTCCAACTGGCCGCGCCAGTGATCGACCGTCACGGGGTAGGTCACCAGCGTTTCCATGTTCATCAGCGGCCCTGCCTTGCGGTCCGGGTCATACAGATAGGCCATGCCACCTGTCATGCCGGCCCCAAAGTTTGCGCCGATCTCGCCCAGGATGACCGCAACGCCGCCCGTCATGTATTCGCACCCGTTTGACCCGCAGCCTTCGATGACCACCTGCGCGCCCGAATTCCGCACGGCAAACCGTTCACCTGCACGTCCGGCAGCAAACAGGTAACCATCCGTTGCTCCATACAGCACAGTGTTCCCGATGATCGTGTTATCTGCGGCGATAATGGGCGACGACATCGGCGGACGCACCACGATGGTGCCGCCCGACAGGCCTTTGCCCACGTAATCGTTGGCGTCTCCGGACACTTCCAGTTTCAGCCCCGGCGCCGCAAACGCACCCAACGATTGCCCGGCAGAGCCTTTCAGCTTGACCGTCAGGTGATCGGGTTGGAGCGTATTGCGCATTCCAAACTTGCGCACGATATGGCTGGACGTGCGTGTCCCGACCGTCCGGTGCGTGTTCTGGATGGCATATGACAGCTGCATCTTCTCGCCATCTTCCAGAAAGCGTGCCGCATCCCGCACGATCTGCGCGTCCAGCGTGTCAGGCACCGCGTTCCGCTCCTTGTCGCGGTTGTACACGATATCCGCCGCCCCATCGACGGTGATCAGCATGGGGTTCAGGTCCAGATCGTCCAGGTGGGCCGACCCGCGCGATACCTGTGCAAGCAAATCCGCACGCCCGATCACGTCATCAAGACTGCGCGCCCCGATTTGTGCCAGAAGCTCGCGCACCTCCTGCGCATAGAAGGTGATCAGGTTGACGACCTTGTCCGCGTTCCCGGTGAACTTCGCGCGCAGGCTTTCGTCTTGCGTGCAGACGCCCACGGGGCAGGTGTTCGACTGGCACTGACGCACCATGATGCAGCCCATGGCAATCAGGGCCGCGGTGCCGATCCCGTATTCCTCGGCCCCCAGCATCGCCGCCATGACAATGTCACGGCCCGTGCGCAATCCACCATCGGTGCGCAGGGTCACGCGGTCCCGGAGGTGGTTCATGCTCAGCACCTGATGCGCTTCGGTCAGGCCCATCTCCCACGGCAGGCCCGCATATTTGATCGACGTCGCCGGCGACGCGCCCGTGCCGCCGTTGTGGCCGGAAATCAGGATCACATCCGCCTTGGCCTTCGCCACGCCCGCCGCAATCGTGCCCACGCCGGACGACGCCACCAGCTTCACGGTCACCTTGCAGCGCGGGTTGATCTGCTTGAGGTCATAGATCAGCTGCGCCAGATCCTCGATCGAATAGATGTCGTGGTGCGGCGGGGGCGAAATCAGCGTCACCCCCTTGGTCGAATGGCGCAAACGGGCAATCAGGTCCGTCACCTTCATGCCCGGCAACTGGCCGCCCTCACCGGGCTTGGCCCCTTGGGCGACCTTGATCTCCAGTTCCTCGCACTGGTTCAGGTATTCCGCGGTCACCCCGAAACGGCCCGACGCCACCTGCTTGATCTTGGCCGACGGGTTGTCGCCATTGGGTTCGGGGTGGAAATGCGCCGGATCCTCGCCGCCCTCACCGCTGTCCGACTTCGCGCCAATCCGGTTCATCGCCACGTTCAGTGTCTTGTGCGCCTCCGGGCTCAGCGCGCCCAGGGACATCCCCGGCGTCACGAACCGCTTCCGGATCGAGGTGATGCTTTCCACCTCTTCGATCGGCACGGGCTTGCCCAGGGGCTTGATGTCCATCAGGTCGCGCAGGTGAATGGGCGGCTGCGACCGCATCTTGGCCGAATACTGCTTCCACAGCTCGAAAGAGGCTCTGTTACAGGCCATTTGCATCATGTGCATACTGGTTGCTTCCCAGGCATGCGTCTCGCCCGACTTCCGCGCTTTGTAAAATCCACCGATGGGCAGCACGTTGGTGCCGGTCCATCCCTGGGCATGCACCTCCTCGGCCTTCGACTGAATGCCGGTCACACCAATGCCCGAAATGCGGCTGGTCATGCCGGGGAAATACTCTGCCACCATCGCGCGGGACAGTCCCACCGCCTCGAAGTTCAGTCCGCCGCGATAGGACGACACAACGGAAATCCCCATCTTCGCCATGATCTTCAGCAGCCCCTGATCAATGGCATTCCGATACCGCGCGACCGCCTCGGTCAGGGTCCCGTCGATCAACCCGCGGTCTATGCGGTCGGCCAGCGAATCCTCGGCCAGATAGGCGTTCACCACCGTGGCACCACAGCCGATCAGCACGGCAAAGTAATGCGGATCAATGCACTCGGCGCTCCGCACGTTCAGCGAACAGAAGGTGCGCAACCCGTTGCGGGTCAGATGCGAATGCACCGCTGACGTGGCAAGGATCATCGGCATCGCCACCCTGTCCGCATTCGAATGCTGATCTGTCAGCACGATATGCCCCGCGCCCGACCGCACGGCATCTTCCGCTTCGGCTCTGACACGGGTCAGCGCGGCGCTCAATGCGCCCGGACCGGGTTCGAACGTACAATCAATCTCGACCAGGTCGGCGTTGAAATAGCTGACCAGCTTGTCCCATTGCGCATTGCCCACAAACGGGCTGTCCAGCGTGATGATCTCGGTCTGCGCGCTGCTTTCGTCCAGCACGTTTTTCAGGTTCCCGAACCGGGTCTTCAGGCTCATCACCCGGTATTCGCGCAAGCTGTCGATCGGCGGGTTTGTCACCTGGGAAAAGTTCTGGCGGAAGAAATGCGAGAGCGGGCGATAGCGCTTGGACAGAACGGCAGACGGTGTGTCATCCCCCATCGACGCCAACGCCTCTTTGCCGTCCTCGGCCATGGGGGCCAGAATGTTCTCAAGCTCTTCAATCGAATAACCGGCCGCGATCTGACGGCGGCGCAATGCATCGCCGGCATACAGCGCCTTTTCGGTCACGCCGGACAGTTCGCCCTCCAGATCGGTGATTTTGCCAACCCAGTCCCCAAAGGGTTGCGAAGCGGCCAGTTGATCCTTGATCTCGGTGTCGTGGAACAACTTGCCCTCGACCATGTCGACGGCCAGCAACTGGCCCGGGCCCAACGCGCCTTTTTCGATCACGTTCGGTTCTTCCAGCGGCACCATCCCCGTTTCGGACCCGGCAATCACCATACCATCACGGGTCACGACGTAACGCATGGGACGCAACCCGTTGCGGTCCAGTCCGGCACAGACCCAGCGGCCGTCGGTCATCGCAAGGGCGGCGGGGCCGTCCCAGGGCTCCATGACCGAGTTGCAGTAGGAATACATGTCGCGCCATGCCTGCGGCAGTTCCACCGCCTGCTTGGACCACGATTCCGGGACAAGCATCGTCTTGGCCATCGGTGCATTGCGACCCGCGCGGACCAAAACTTCGAAAACGGCATCCAACGCGGCCGAGTCCGAGGACCCGTTTGCCACGATTGGCTTGATGTCGTCCGCCATGTCCCCGAATGTGCCCGACGCCATGCGGATCTCGTGGGACTTCATCCAGTTCAGGTTGCCTTTCAGCGTGTTGATCTCGCCATTGTGGGCCAGCATGCGGAACGGCTGCGCCAACCACCACTGCGGAAACGTGTTGGTGGAATAGCGCTGGTGATAGATGGCAAACGCACTCTCGAACCGATCATCCAGCAGATCGGGATAGAATTCCGCCACCTGCTCGGCCAGCATCATGCCCTTGTAGATGATCGACCGGCACGACAGCGACGCGATATACAGCTGCGGCACCTGCGCCGCCGCGGCCGCTTTCTCGATCCGACGGCGAATGACGTACAGTTCCCGCTCGAACGTATCCTCGTCCACGCCCTTTGAATTCGAAATCAGGATCTGTTCAATCTCGGGCCGGGTGGCGTTGGCCTTGTCGCCCAGGCAATCGATGCTGACCGGGACATGGCGCCAGCCATAGATGTAGTAGCCCATGCGCAGCACTTCGGTTTCCACGATGGTCCGGCAGGTTTCCTGCGCGCCGAAATCCGTGCGGGGCAGAAACACCTGGCCCACCGCCAACAGCTGATCGCGGGCAGGGGTATGGCCGGTGCGCTCTACCTGATCATGGAAAAACTCGACCGGGATCTGCACATGAATGCCTGCACCGTCGCCCGTCTTGCCATCGGCATCCACGGCACCGCGGTGCCAGATCGCCTTCAGCGCCTTGATGCCGTTTTCAACGACTGCCCGGCTTTTCGATCCATCGACCGACACCACCAGACCCACGCCGCAGGACGCATGCTCCTCTGCGTCGGAGTACAAACCATTCTCGGCCATGAACGTGCGCTTGGCTTCTTCGCGGCGAACCCAGTCTGCATCATATTTGGTCATGTCAGTCTCCTTCCGACGATGTGAACATCGCAATCGTTTGGTCAGTGGTCAGGCGACGGTGATCGCCCCGCAGCGCATAGCCCGCAGGGCACATGTCGCTGAAAAACTCGAGCTTGAGCGGGACATCATCAATGTCCGCAAAAAGGCCCGCCGCCGGGTGGCGCGCGCCATCATGAACGGTGGCATAAAACAAGGTCGATCCGCAGGTGCCGCAAAACCCGCGCTCTGCCCAATCGGACGACCTGAAGGTGGTCACGGGCCCGTCCAGTTCCAAGGTCCCGACATCGACCGCAAGCGACATGAACATCGCGCTTGTGTGCTGACGGCACATGTCGCAATGGCAGGCACGCAGGATCGGGTTGCTGATCATCGCCTTGGCCGTCACGGCACCGCACAGGCACTGGCCCTGAATGTCGCGTGGCAGGCTCATGGTGTGTTCCCGTCATCCAGGTCCGGATTGATCGCCACCACATCCGCCCGTGTCAGGCGCTTTTGGCCGTGGTCTTCCAGGTGAATGCCGTCAGGCACATGGTCTGTATAAATCTCGTGCGTCACCGTGAATCCATTTGGGTCATCAAAGATCCCCAGCGGCAGATCGGTGCCGCCGAACCACTCACCTTCTTTGGTGGTGCGGAAATACAGGTTCGTGCCGCATTCCCGGCACCAGGCCCGCTCGGCCCAGTCGCTGGTCGCGCGGGTGGCGATATGCTCGGTCCCGGTCCAGGTCAGGTCGTCTGTCTTCACGCTGACCTCGAACAGGGCGGACCCGGTCCAGCGTCGACAGGACGGGCAGTGACAGATGCCAAAAGTGGACGGCACGTTGCGCGCGACAAAGCGCACGGCACCGCACAGGCATCCTCCATTCTTTTCCATCTTTCCCTCCCTGATCCGTCAGCAATGCTGACCCATGAACATCTGATGTCTGCCAGAACGGTGCACGGTCTGTGCACAGGTTGTGCACACATAGTGTACCGCCGTTTTCGGGGCTTACTCGGCTGCCATCACCGTTTCGCCCGCGCCGAACTTCTGCAGGATTGCCTCGGCACAATCGCGGCCATCACGGATGGCCCATACCACCAACGACGCGCCGCGCACGATGTCTCCCACGGCATACACATCGTCCAGCTCGGTCTGGCCGGTGGTGAATGCCGCCTTGACCGTGCCCCAGCGGGTCACTTCCAAACCGTCAGTATCCCAAAGCTTGGGCAGGTCCTCGGGCTCAAAGCCCAGCGCCTTGATCACAAGATCGGCCTCCTCGACATAATCAGCGCCCTCGATCACTTCGGGCGCCTGGCGCCCGGTCGCGTCCGGTGCGCCAAGGCGCATCTTCTGCACCATGACGCCAGCCACCTTGTCGCCGTCCGTGGCAAAGCCTTTGGGCGCGCTCAGCCATTCAAAGACAACGCCTTCTTCCTCGGCGTTTTGCACTTCGCGTTGCGAGCCTGGCATGTTGGCGCGGTCGCGGCGATACAGGCATTTCACGGACGTCGCGCCCTGCCGGATCGACGTGCGCACGCAGTCCATCGCCGTGTCGCCACCGCCAATGACGACAACGCGCTTGCCGTCCGCATTCAGGCGGCCGCTGTCAAACTCGGCAACCACGTCGCCAAAGCTTTTGCGGTTGGAGGCCGTCAGGAAATCAATCGCCTTCTCAATACCAGCGGCCTCGCCGTTAGGCATTGAAAGGTCACGGCTTTTGTAGACTCCGGTTGCGATGATCACGGCATCATGGGCCGCCCGAATGTCAGCGAAGGATACGTCTTCGCCAACGGAACAGTTCAGCTTGAAGGTCACGCCGCCTGCGTCCAATTGCTGGTTCCGGCGCATGACCACATCCTTCTCCAACTTGAAACCGGGGATGCCGTAGGTCAGCAACCCACCGGCACGGTCATAGCGGTCGTAGACAGTGACCTGCACACCGGCGCGGCGCAGGACGTCGGCTGCGGCAAGGCCGCCGGGGCCGGCACCGATGATACCAACGGATTCAGCACGCTCGGTGGTCGGGGCGATGGGCAGGACCCAGCCTTCCTCCCATGCGGTATCGGTGATGTACTTTTCGACGGATCCGATGGTGACAGTGCCATGGCCGGATTGTTCGATCACGCAATTGCCTTCGCACAGACGGTCCTGCGGGCAGATGCGGCCACAGATTTCGGGAAAGGTATTGGTGGCCTGGCTGACTTCATAGGCCTCGCGCAACCGCCCCTCGGCAGTCAGTTTCAGCCAGTCGGGAATGTTGTTGTGCAGCGGGCAGTGGGTCTGGCAATAGGGCACGCCACATTGCGAACAGCGCGACGCCTGCTCCTTGGCCTTGGCATCTGCGTACTCGGCATAAATCTCGTGGAAATCTTCACGACGTATATCTGCGGCACGCTTTTCAGGCATGTCACGTTCGATTTTCACGAATTTCAGCATCGGTTGTTCGGCCAAAGCTTTCCCTCCAAAGTCAGTCCGCGCCGTTTATGGCATCGCGCAGGGAATTAAAAGTCAGCACTTATGACTTACTTTGAATTTTCTGGCGCTGAAACCACCCTCTTAGGGCGGTTTTCAGTGAAATTTAGAACCGATTCGGCCCTAAATTCTCGCTTTGCGTTCAGAATCGAAGGTTTGTACTTTGACCATATCACAGCACCGGGCCCAGAATGACTCTTTTTCAACTTCTGATAGTGGCGATCGTTCAGGGCGTCACAGAGTTCTTGCCCGTATCCTCATCCGGTCACTTGATCTTGTTGCCCACGTTGACCGGCACACCAGATCAAGGATTGGCCATTGATGTGGCCGTACATGTCGGCACGTTGCTTGCGGTGATCCTGTACTTCTGGCGTGATGTGCGGGTTGCCGCCCACGGACTGACCCGCCTGGCCCGACGCAAGGTCGATACACAGGGCGCATTCCTTGCACTGTGTCTGATCACCGCCACGATTCCCGCCCTGATCGTCGGCCTTGCCATCAAGCTGACCGGACTGGATCAAGCCATGCGCAGTGCTGCCGTGATCGGTTGGACGATGCTGATTTTTGGATTGGTCCTGTATTGGGCTGATCGGCGCGGCCCAACGGACCGAACCGCCGACAGGTGGACGATCAAACACGCGGGCCTGATGGGACTGGCCCAGTGCCTGTCCCTGATCCCCGGCACATCGCGATCCGGCATCACCATCACCGCCGCCCGCGCCCTGGGCTACGAACGCGAGGGGGCGGCCAGGTTATCCATGCTGATGTCGATTCCGGTCATCCTCGCCTCCGGCGTTGTGCTGAGCATCGATGTCGTGGCCGATGCCAATTGGGCCATCCTGCGCGATGCAACCATCGCCGCTGCGTTTGCGTTCTTGGCTGCGTTGGCTGCGCTTGTTCTGATGATGCGGCTGCTGCGCAGCATCAGCTTCACACCATACGTGATTTACCGGGTGATCCTGGGGATCGGACTGTTGATCTGGGCCTATGCCTAGGCGCGCAGGTTCTTTGCGCTTTCCTTGATGGCATCGTACTGCCCCGACGGACGAAAACGCCACAGATACTCGGGCAACACCGAACTCATGGCCACAGGCTTGATGCCGAGCTCGGGAAATCCCCTGGCCCCTTCCGCGACGACATTGTCGTTGCGCAGGTTCCGGACCTGATCGCGCGTGATCTGCGCAGGCACAAGACCCAGGGTAAACGCATTCAACATGTCAAAGCCAAAGCCCATGATCGAGGCCGCCCAAAACGGAATGTTCAACACCACGCGTCGACGGCGGATCACCTCAAGCATGGTCGCCATCAACGTGCGGAAACTGTGTGTATCAGGTCCGCCCAGCTCATAGACACCACCTTCGGCACCGCCTGTCAGCGCCACCTCGGCCGCTTTTGCGACATCGTCAACATAGACAGGTTGGAACCGGGTATCCGCCCCGACAACGGGCAGGACCGGTCCGAGGCGAGACATGGACGCAAACCGGTTGAAAAACTGGTCTTCCGGCCCAAACACGATGGACGGGCGCAGGATCACGGCACCGGGCATGTGTTCCAGCACCGACGCCTCGCCCAGCGCCTTGGTCCGGGCATAGTCGCTGTCGCTGTCCGCATCCGCACCGATGGCGGACACATGCACCATCTGGGACACCCCGTGCGCCGCCGCGATACGGGCGATCCGTGCGGCACCTTCCGCCTGAACTGCCTCAAACGTGTTCTTGCCCTGTTTGGCAAGGATCCCAACGCAGTTCACAACAGCGTCCGCACCGGTCATCACCTGCGCAACCGACGCATCGTCGCGGATGTTGCACAGCACTGGTTCGACCTGACCGACAACACCGTAAGGTTTGACAAAGATCGCCTCGTTCGGGCGCCGCACGGCAACCCGTACACGCCAACCTGCCTTGGCCATTCGGCGCGCAATGTACCGTCCGACAAATCCGGATCCGCCATAGATCGTGACCAGCTTGGACATGTTTCGCTCCTCGCGCACAAATTCGCATTTGGTCTATCCCTCGCATGCCCGTCAGACAAGACGCCAATTTGGCGCGGGACAGGTCCCTTTTCCCTGTTTCAAAAAATCCCCGCACGAGGGTCCCACGCTTTCCGCAAGAACTGGCACCAGAATCGGATTGACACCCTTTGCCCCCACGCTTAAACGACGCTCCACCAACCCGTGCCCAGATGGCGGAATTGGTAGACGCGCTAGCTTCAGGTGCTAGTGTCCGTATGGACGTGGAGGTTCGAGTCCTCTTCTGGGCACCAAATTCCCTTAAAAGTGTTGATGCGACCCTTGGCTTTGCCGCATGCGCGGCCGTGACTCGCGCATTGCCGTTTTGGTGGCGGAAACGCCGTGTCGAACCGTGCTGTTCTCGGACGCAATCGAACCACGTTTTGCACTTTAAGTCTCAGAAATTATGACACAATTCTGCTGACCGCTCTGCGGACTTCCCCAATAAAGGGAATGTTGCTACGGTTGCTTTATTGAACAAATTTTTTTTCGAGGCTGCCGATGTCCATTTTGGGAACGCTCGCCCGTTTGACCGAATCCCGTCGTGTCTGGTTCCGTTGGAACTTTGTCGCCGCCCTTGCCATCATCCTGGGCCACCGCGAAAACCTGCGGCGCGACAACCTAATCGACATGGAAGTCGATCCCCCGAAACCGCCCGAAGTGGACGATCCAGTCAACTTCCGCACCGCCGATGGCAGCTTTAACGATCTGGGTCAGCCCTGGATGGGCATGGCGGGCGCACGGTTCGGGCGCAACGTGGCAATGGACGCGTCCTTTGGCGAAACCGGTGACACGTTGATGACGCCTTCGCCTCGGCTGGTGTCCAACAAGCTGATGAAGCGCAAGTCATTCGTGCCGGTCCCACACCTCAATGTGCTGGCTGCCGCGTGGATTCAATTCATGGTCCACGACTGGCTGTCGCACGGCAAAAACGACAAGACCAGGCCAATGGAAATTCCCCTGCCCGAAGGTGACGATTGGGGCGACAAAATGGAGGTGCTGGCGACCACGCGGCCAGACCCGGAAGAGGGCAAGCCAAACGCCTTCGTCAACGTCGAAACCCACTGGTGGGACGCAAGCCAGATCTACGGATCGAACCAAAGCCGCCTCGAGCATGTACGCACAGGCTCGGGCACATCCGTTCTTCCCGATGGCACGCTGGCACTGGACGACAAGGGCCTGTTGCCCGTCGACAGCAAGGCCGAGACCAAGAACCTCGAACTTTCGGGCGTAAATGGAAACTGGTGGATTGGCCTGTCTGTCCTTCACACGCTCTTTGCCCGCGAACACAACACAGTCGTGGCCCGGTTGAAGGTCGATTATCCCGACGCATCGGGGGATTGGCTGTTTGGCAAGGCACGGCTGGTCGTGTCCGCGCTGCTGGCCAAGATCCACACGGTTGAATGGACGCCCGCCCTTATGGACAGCCCCGTGGGACGCATGGCGATGCGCGGCAACTACTGGGGCCTGTTGGGCGAACGCTCCACCAACGCTTTTGGCCGCGTGTCCGACAGCGAGGTCATCAATGGCATCCCCGGCTCGCCCGTGGACCACCACGGCGCGCCCTATGCCATGACCGAAGAATTTGCAGCGGTGTATCGCCTGCATTCGCTGATGCCCGATGCCTACACCTTCCGGCGCTACGCCGATGACGCGCATGTGCTGGATGCCAGTCTGAGAGAGGTGAGTTTCGGCGCGTCCCGCGATCTTTACGGCAAGCTGAGCTTTGAAGACGTCTGTTACAGTCTGTGCACCGAAAACCCCGGTGCCCTGACGTTGCACAACTATCCGGACGGCTTGCGCGACATGACGCGTGAAAATGGGCGGCGCATTGACCTTGCAGCCGTCGATATCTTGCGCGACCGGGAACGCGGCGTGCCCCGCTTTGCGGAATTCCGGCGTCAGATCGGGATGAAAGTGCCCGAAACCTTTGCCGACATCACCTCGAACGCCGAATGGCAGGCAGAGCTGCGCGAGGTCTATGGCACCGTAGACAAGGTCGATCTGCTGATCGGAACCCTTGCCGAAAGCCAATCGGAACGCGGCCAGCCGCCCCGCTTCGGTTTCTCGGACACGGCCTTTCGTATCTTCATCCTGATGGCGTCCCGCCGCCTGAAATCAGACCGTTTCTTCACGGACGATTTCCGGCCCGAGATTTACACGGAGGCCGGGTTCCGCTGGGTGCAGGAAAACTCGATGGAAACCGTTGTGCGCCGCCATTGCCCGGAACTCGCCCCCGCCTTTGGCAACGCTCGCAACATGTTCTTCCCATGGACCCGCGCGTCATGAAGATCCCCGGGGTGATCGACGTGCAGCGCGTGCGTGATCCACACGTGTTGCGGTCGCTTGCGTCCGATACCCGGATTGGACGGGTGTCCGCCGGACGAGGGCCATTGCTGAACCGTTTGATCGGCCGCATGGCGGCCGACCTGTTTCGGGCCGAGGGGCGCGTGTTGCCAAGCGGGCGCGCGCCGGATGATCGGATGCGACTGGACATGCGAACTGCGCTCGGTGCGCGCATCGATGACCCGGCCCTGGACGCACGCGTTGCCGCACCGCTGGCAGAAGCGGCCGCCTATGTGGCAGGCGGTTCAGGTGAACCGATGCGCCTGACCCAAGGGGTTCTTGGCGCCGTCGTTCTGGATGAGTTCAACCCCACCTACCAGACCGTGAAGGCCGCCGAAGATATCGGAAATGTCCTGAACAGCGGGTTGATCCGTCAATTCATCGACTGGCTCTTGGGCGGGTCCCGCAAGGCCCGCGCCGTGCTGTTCAAAGCCTGCGACGAGGACCTGAACGCGGTGCACGCACTTGGCATCGCGTCACAGAACTTTGCCGCCTCTCTGAGGGTTTTGCGCGCCCTGCCGAAAGACACGCGCGCCGAGGTCGCCATGGCCCGCGCCTTGGCCGTTCCGACCCAGGTTGTACGTCAGGGCAAAGGCCCGATCGAGACCCGCGCAGGCAGCATCGATGACGGCACACTTGTCATCCTGCAAACCGCGGACGTGGCCCGTCGCACGCTGGACCCCCGCGACGCGTTCCTCCGCGACGCCTGGAGCGGATGCCCAGCCCATGCACTGGTGCCGAAACTGCTGCGCCGCATCTGGTTGGAAGCCGGGGGTGCCGCATGACCGACCCGATCTTTGAACCGTTGACGTTCCGCACTCTCACCGTCAAGAACCGCATCTTTCGGTCCAACATCTCTGGTCGGTTCGACAACGAAGACGGGTCGCTCACGCAGACGCGCATCAACTGGGAATGCCGCTTTGCCGCTGGCGGGGCGGGGGCCGTGATCTCGTCCTACGTCCCGGTACGCATGGATGGGCGGATCATCGCGGGGTACGCCACCATTCACCGCGACGACTTCATCCCCCTTTGGCAAAAGCTGGGCGAGGCGGTGCGCGCGCACGGGGCCAAGTACATCCTGCAGCTCAGCCATTCCGGCCGTCAGATGGATATCCCCGGCGTGCACAACATGCACCGGCCCAGCCCGTCGCCCACATCGAACATGGAAACGCTGCACGGCTTTCTGTGCCAGGCGATGTCCACAAACGAAGTCCGCCAGATGGTCCGCGACTTTGCCAAGGCCGCGTGGCGCGCCCGCGAGGCGGGATTGGATGGTGTCGAACTGCACGCCGCCAATGGCTATCTGTTCACGCAATTCCTGAGTTCTGGGATCAACGACCGGACCGACATGTATGGCGGGTCGTTACGCAATCGCGCGCGGTTCCTGTTGGAAGTGATCGGGGCCATCCGCGACAAGGTGGGCCGCGATTTTCATGTGCAGGTGAAACTGTCTGCCACTGACCACAACAATGTCATCCCGTGGGAAGGCAAAGGCAACACCGTCGCAGACACGATACAAGTCGCACAATGGTGCGAGGCAGTGGGCGCGGACGCCCTGCACATCTCGACCGGGTCGCTGTTCCCGCATCCACTCAACCCGCCGGGCGATCTGCCGCTGGACGTGCTGGCCGTGACTTATGACGCGATGATTTCATCCGGTGTGCACGGGTTCCGCAACTTCTTGCTGTTTCGCTATCCAATGCTGCGCCCGATCTTTCGCTGGCTGTGGTTCCGCATGAAAAAGGGCCGCCCGGTCGAAGGGGTCGGGTACGAGGAGGCCCGGCTGATCAAGGATGCGGTGACCATCCCCGTCATATCGACGGGCGGGTGGCAAACTGCATCGGCCGTGCGGGACGCATTGGGACAGATTGATGGCGTATCGATGGCGCGCGCGCTGGTCGCCAACCCGGACCTGCCACAGATCTGGGCCCAGGGACATGACCTGCCCCCTGCCCCGTGCACCCATTGCAACAAGTGCCTTGTCGGCGCGCCCAAGCTGCCGATGGGTTGCCATGAACTGGATCGGTTTCCATCACGTGACGCGATGATCGATCAGCTGATGGAGGTCTATGCCACCAGGTCCGATCTTCAAATTCCGGAGGCATCGTAATGGCTGTCACTGCCGTCGAAGCCGCCCTCGCCCGGCGCCGTCGCAAATGGCGACCCGTTATGTGGCTGGTGCTGTTGGCCGTTCTCGTGGCGATGGTCATCGCTGTTGGATTGATCATCCGGGTACTGCAATCAGGCACGCCACATTACCGCGACGCAGATCAGCACTTTCGCCATGGTTCCATCGGGGCCGAAACATCGTCTGGCATTCCCTACAAGGTGTGGAAAGCCTTGCCGGTCCTCTTCCCCGAAGCGTTTCCCACGGGTGATTACAGCAGCTTCGGATACTTGTATGATGATCGATCCGATCTGCCCATCGGCATCTCCAAACGACGGGTCAGTGGTGTCGATCTTGTCTGGTTCAATTGCGCGGTCTGCCACACGGGTACCTACCGGGCAAAGGAAGGTGATGCGCCTCGGATCGTGACCGGCATGCCTGCGCATCAACTTGACCTGCACGGGTTTACGGCTGTGGTTCTGGGTGCAGCCGCAGACCCACGGATGGCGCCAGAGCCGCTGCGCGCCGCAATGAAAGAGGCGGGCGTGGGTCTTGGACCGATCGAAACCCTCTTGTGGAAAATCGCAGTGTTCCCGCGCCTGCGCGAAGGTATGATTGCGCGTGCCAGCCGCCTGCAACCCTTGCTGGACCGCCAGCCGGCATGGGCCCATGGGCGCGTGGATACATTCAACCCGTACAAGGTGCTGGAATTCAACTGGCCCGCAGAAACGTTGGCCGAAAACGAGGTCGTGGGGGCATCGGATTTCCCATCCATCTTCCTGCAGGGGCCACGGGAAGGGATGCAGCTGCATTGGGACGGCAACAATCCGTCGCTGGCCGAACGCAACCTGTCTGCCGCGCTGGGGGCCGGTGTGACACCGGACACGGTTGACCACGCATCCATTGAACGGATCGCGGAATGGCTGCTGGACCTTCCACCGCCCGCCAGCCCACACATGCCGGATGCGGCCGCCGTGGCGCGCGGCCTTGAAATCTACATGCGCGACTGCGCCAGTTGCCACGGATATCAGGGCCTGGATGGCTATGTTTTTGAAGGCGACGACCTGGGCACGGTTGCGCCGCTGGATGTTGTCGGAACCGACCCCAACAGGTTGCACAGCTACACCCTGGCCTTTCGCGAACAGCAAGTGACCAACTTGTTCAAGGGCACACCCTATGCGTTCCGGCAATTCCGCAAAACCGACGGCTATGCCAATGGACCGCTGGACGGTTTGTGGCTGCGTGGGCCGTATCTGCACAATGGGTCCGTTCCGACGCTGGCCGATCTTCTGGCGCCACCCGCAGATCGACCGAAACGGTTCGAACGCGGCGGTAACCTGATCGACCCGAACGGTGGCTTTGTATCGCCCACCTGTTCTGACGGCCCGCGCTGCTTTGACACGACGGTGCGCGGCAACTCGAATATGGGCCATCTGTGGGGCACCGACCTGCCAGAGCCCGACAAGGCCGACCTGCTGGCTTATCTGCTCACGTTCTGAAGGAGGATGTCCTATGTCTTCACTTGAAATTGGATGGACCGAAGGACAGGCGCGCAGCACGTTGACCCGGTTCCGCCGCCTGTTTGCCATCAACCTGATCCTGCAAAGCCTGATTGCATTGGCCTGCATCATCGCTCCCCGCTTCGGCGCGCAATTGGTTGGGCTGGACCCGTCCATTGCGTTGCCCTTTCTGCCGATCTGGGGAGGCATGGTGATTGTGGCCTCTGCCTTGCAGGTCTTTGCCTTGCTGGACCCGATCAATCACCGCTTTCAGGTGGCGATTGCGATGTTCGGGCGGGCGCTGATGGTGATCATCTATATCTGCCTTGGCGACGCGTTCTGGCGCTTTGCCGCGTTTGACGGACTGTTCGCGCTGGCGCTGTCGTACCTGTTTTATCGCGCGCTGATCGCCGAGGTGCAGACAAGACCCTAAAGCTGCTTTTCCATGCCCGCAAACGATGCGCGGCGGGCCCTGTCGGTCGCCAACGGGTCCGACCATAGGGCCAGCAGATCGTCGCGCACCTGCACATAGCCCGGATCATCTGGAAAGGTCTGCGCCTCCAGCTTGTCAACGATGCGGGACACGCGAATGCCTTCGTTTGCCAGCCACCGCACCTGCGCGTTGTTTTCGTCCAAACGCTCTTTGGCGATCTTCTTGCCATTGATGTCGAGCACATGGCCGTTCACGTCAGTGTCAGGGATGGCCTTGTGGTGGACCGCCAGCACTTCCCACCTGTTGTTCAGAACGGGCGCTCCGGAACTGCCCTTGTTGGTATCACCGGAATACCAGCAAAACGCATCTGCATCCGTATCGTTGTCGACCAGCGAAAAGACACTGTCATGCACGACGATCCGCTTCTTCTGTCCGGCCGGGTGCTGAATGATGTTGGTGGGGTCGCCGATCAGGGCCTTGCCCTCTTCGCGCAGAAGGGGCAGCCAGCCAAAGGTGCTGATGTCCGTCACCCCCTGGAGCCCGAGAAAGCAGATATCCAGCGCCTCATCCGCCCAAAAGAAATGATCGGTATCGGCGGCGTACATCTCCGTGCTGCGGGGCGTGCCAATGCTGTTGTCGTCAAACAGAAATTCGAACAGGGATGACGCGGCCTCAGTCTTGGATTTGATCACGTGATAATTGGTGACGACGATGCCATTGCCCACCAGAAACCCGGTGCCGGTTTTCAGGCCCTGGGATATGCGGCAAACCGAGCGGGCGGTCAGGATTCCGATCTCCAGAAACTCGCCCGACAGAATGTTGTCACGCTTGCCAATATTGGCTTCTTGACCCAACCCTGGCGTGAGTATGAGGAAATCATCCTCGGCATTCGATTCGGCCTCGTCCAGCGCCATCTGGCGCAGTTCGGCCTTGAGTTTGCGCTGATCGCTTTCCAGTGCGCGGCCATTGCCTTTGGCAATTTTATGTAATGCCAGCTGCCACTTAGATTTGCGTGCCTGAAGGCGTCCTATACTGTCGGCAAGGTTGTCGAGCCCTAAATCCTCGGGTGTGATTGGCATGTGATCTCGCAATAAAACTTGGTGTAGAATACCCTCGAGCCTAGAAAACGGGCTCTATTATGCAAGGTTATTTCCAATGGATAAGATTTCTTACGACACCTATGTTTCCATGTCGGCAGACCGCAATCGCCGCAAGGAGTTTCGCGCCTATTCCCTTGTGATCCCCGGCGAACGCGCCTTCGATTTTCGCGTGGTCCCCAATCCTGACCTGGTTGTCGACATTCCCGACGATATCCAGCTTGAAAATGCGATGCAGGCCGGCAATGGGATTGAGCGAACGGCCCGCCGCCTCTCCTTCAATCTGGATCGTATTTTCAACCGCCACAAACCGGTGCTGGTGGCCGAAGGCGACAGTTGGTTCCAGTTTCCAATTCTGATCGATGAGATCCTGGATCACCTGTCCGACAAATTCGCCATCCTGTCGCTGGCCGCTGCGGGGGACACGGCGGAAAACATGGTCGAGGGACCCGAGGAATCCGGCGGTCGCGAATATCTGACCAACCTGCGCCGCCAAAAGGATCATGTCCGCGCCTTTTTGTTCTCTGCTGCCGGTAACGACATCATAGGCGAGGATCCGATCACGGGGAAATCGGCGCTGTTCGACATCATTCACAAGTTCGACCCGACCCGAACCACGATCGAGGCGCATATCAACACTGACGTGCTGAACGACCGACTGGACAGTCTGCGCGCCGTCTACACCAAGGTGATCACCGACGTGCGCAACGAACCGGGGCTGCAGAACTTGCCGATTGTGGTGCACGGGTATGACTATACATTCCCGTATCCACATCTGGAACATGATCCCCGCAACCCGCGGCACGCGGCCAAGAATGAATGGCTGGGCGAACCACTGGATCAACGCAACTTCCCATCCGACACGCAGGCCCAACGCAACCTGCGCCGGAACATCGTGATCCACCTGATTGACAAGCTGTACGACCTGTTGAACGACCTGGCCCAGGCGCACGGCAACGTTCTGGTCGTCGACTGCCGCGGGGCAATGTCCGAGGTCACCGATTGGATCGATGAAATCCATGGCACGGATGAAGGGTTTGCCAAGGTCACCGACCGGTTCCGCGCAACGCTTGATGCTGTCCTTACAGGCAACTAGCGCCTGGCCCGTGAGGCGGTGCGCCACGTCGTGCCGCCAGCCATCGGTTTGTGGGGGCCTGCACGGCGCTGCCGCCTGCAATTTTCACCTTTGAGTTGATTTCTGCACGGGTTGCATAGACGCTCGACCCAACACAAAGCAATTTTCAGGTTCACATTATGTCGTCACGTCCTTCGTCCAATTCACGCCGTCAATTTCTGGGGATGGCCTCAAGCGCGGCATTGATTGCTGGCGCACCCTGGCCCGCACGGGCCAACATTGATCCAAGGAATGCATATTCCGTCGCGTCTGACGGGGCCGCCGTCACCAAGGTGCGGATTTACCCGGCGCTGGGTATTTGCAGGGTGGGCGGCTCGGACAAATGGTTCTACGCACCCGAGGTACCCGGTCTGCCTCCGATGCCGGAAGACGGCAACTTCAAGGATGGCCTCGAAAAGATCAAGAAACAGGTCCAGCGGTTCCGCGTCTATGCCTTTGACGCCGATGACAACATCATCGGTGAAGTGACGGGTGACGACATCACATGGGGCGTCCACCTCGCCAACACCAAGGCCAACTGGTACGGGTTCAACAACCCGCTCGACAATGGCGACCTGGCGCCTGGCCTGCCCTCGCAAAAGCGAAACCAGTATTTCGTGGCCAATGCCGACCGCGAAGAGAACCTTCTGATCGACGGCGGCAGGATCGAGATTTCGGGACGCGCAACAAACGCAGGTGGCGGCGATGATGCGTACCGGTTCGAAGGCACCTTCTGGGGCGGACAACCTGATGCCATCTCTGTCGGTTTAGGCCAGCTGCGGACCGACGACGCGGGACGTCTGATGGTGGTGCCTCCGGACGGCGTCTCGAATTCGCCCAGCAACGCCGCCATCACCAGCTTTGCCGATAACAACGCGTGGCATGACGATTGGTGCGACGGACCGGTGACCGCACGCGTGCGCATCGGCGATCAGGAATTTGAGGCCGAACCATCCTGGGTGGCCTGCGTCGGACCGAACTTTGCGCCAGAGATCCCGCCGATCACCACCCTCTACGATGTAGTCGAAGACATGAACGTCCAGGAGGGATGGTCACAACTGCCGGACCTTCCCCTGTCCTTCATGAAATACATATACCCGACTTTCCGCCGCATCGCACTGATGGAATGGGTGACCCAGGCGGCCAACCTGCGGCGCGGCTGGCTTGCCATCGGCGACCTGAGCGATCCGGACTATGTGGCGCGTCTGGCGGATCCGGCCCCAGGGAACGCCGAATTGCGCGCGCAGATCTTTGACCTGTTCCGCGATCCCTACAATCTTGGCGACGGCGCCTATCTCGAAGAGCGGCTCAAGATCCCCTACATGCTGGGCGACGGCGTGAACTATGACGGCAGCCCGTTGCAGTGGTTCCAGTTCCCCAAGCAGCAATATGAATATCTGAAAGCGTGGGCCGCAGGCGAGTTCGTGAACGATTATGGCGGTCAGGTTGCCGAAGATTCAACGGCCGAGCATCTCAGCTTCGACGACATTCCGCTGGAACTTCAACCCGGCGCGTTGACCCAGGCCGCGCTTGAACCGTGTTCGGGCGGGGCGTTCCACCCTGGGGTCGAACTGACTTACTATCTGCGCATCAAAGAGATGTATGCCCGGAACTACGACGAAAGCGCCGAACCGTTTCGCATTGCCCACGGGAACCGGCCCAGCCTGAACCAGGACCTGGGGCGCCTGCTGACGCCCGAGGTCGCGTTCAACGGGTTCGGCGACACGCCGCCGCCCCTGGGTCCGCAGATGGCAGGTGATCTGACACGATGGATGGGCTTGCCATGGCAATGCGATGCCTTCAGCTGCCAACAGGTCCTCATGCAGCAGAACTATCCCACCGCGGTCTGGTGGCCCGCCCTATTGCCCATCGATGTTTTGCCCGAAGCATACTATACCGCCGGGCTGGACGAGACGTTGACCGAAGCGGAGCGTTACAAGTTTCTCGACAACCGGGTCAACTGGTCCCGTGGTGTGGCCGGCATCGGGTACCATGCGAATTCCAGCTATTGGGACGGCATCACCAACATGATCACGGTGTGGGAACGCATGGGCTTTGTCGTGCGCATGCCGTCGCCACGCGGCGACGTGTTTGTCGAAATGCAGCATGCAGACAACATGGAAACCCGGTTCGACTGGAACCCGGGCCAGGGCATGCTGCCCAATTGATGCACGATGTCGCCGTTCTGGGCGGAGGGGTCGCGGGCGCCACCGCGGCCCTGCGTCTGGCGCAGCATGGGTTGCGTCCGGCCTGGATCACCGGGCGCGCGCAACCCGGGTTCAAACCGGGCGAACATCTGAGCGCGGCGGCCCTTCCGCTTCTCAAGACGCTTGGGTCCGATGCAATCCTGCGATCCCAGGTGCACCGACACGCGCACAGCACCTATTCAGCCTGGGGCAGCGATGCGTTGATTGAACGCAACGCCATCGTCCAGTTGGAAGGCCCCCCGATCGTACTGGACCGCATCGCGTTCGAGGCCGCCATTGCAGAACAGGCCGTGATTGCAGGCGCGCAACGGATGGACGGCAGTGTTCAGGACGTGACGATCAAGACGGACCACTGGCAGCTGGCGCACGACACCGGGGCCATCACCGCCCGGTTCGTATTCGATGCAACCGGACGCAAGGCACGCGTCGCATCGCGCTTTGCCACACGGTTTCAGGCGGACAAGATGGGCTGCCAATACGGGCTGTATACCACTGACCCTGCAACCGCGCCCAGACCCGTTACCCTGATCGAGGCCGAGGAACGCGGCTGGTGGTACCTGTCGGTTCTGGCCGATCATCGGGTTGTGGTGAACTTCTACACGGACAGTGATCTGCCCGGTTTCGACACGGCGGATCTGGATGTACACGCACGCGGGACGCGGGCCATTTCCACGTATCTGGCCGACTATGGGCTGTCGTTATCTGGCCAATCGGGGCGCGCCACATCGAACAGCGCATGGATCGCCCCGGCCATTGGCGCGGGATGGGTCGCAATCGGCGACGCATCCGCGGCCTTCGATCCCTTGTCGTCCCACGGCATGACCACGGCCCTGTGGTCTGCGATCACCGCAGCCGACGCATTCGCAGCGCGCGACAAGCAGAAAATGCAGGATTATGCCGACAGTGTCGCGAAGGGGGTGCAGGACTTCCTGACCGCCCGCCGCGCCGTTTATGCACGCGAGGGGCGATGGACCGACAGCGCATTCTGGTCGCGCCGGATCGCGCCTGTCGCACCGGATCATGCCGCCACGCAAGAGGGCTAGGACCGCCGCCGGGAACACCGGCCATCGCAATTTTCTTTGCGTTTCCAACAGCCCTCGGTAAACACGCCATTGGGCTGGCACAGGGAAGGGTCGTCATGCGCGCCGCGGTCGTACGTACATTCGGAGAAGACTTGTCCATTGAAACCGTTGCCGATCCGGACTGCCCGGACAACGGCGTGGTTCTCGAGGTCGCCGCCTGCGGCGTATGCCGGTCGGATTACCACGGCTGGACGGGCGAGCATCCCAAGGTGCAGAACGGATCAATCCTCGGGCACGAATACTGCGGCACGGTGGTCGCGGCAGGCAAGGGCGCACGACATGCAATCGGCGACCGGCTGATTGCGCCCTTCATCCTGTCTTGCGGCGATTGTCCGGCCTGCCACACCGGAGTGTCGAACACGTGCGCCCATCAGATCGTTCCCGGCTTTGGCACGCCGGGCGCCTATGCGCAGTATGTCGCGGTGCCCTTCGATCACAACCTTGTCCATCTGCCCGACACGATGTCGCCTGCGCTGGCCGCCGGGTTGGGCTGCCGGGTGACCACCGCGTGGCACGCGTTGACCGACCGGGCAAATGTCCGGGCCGGAGAATGGGTCGCCGTACATGGCACGGGCGGCATCGGCCTCGCCGCGATGCTGTTGGCCAAGATGCTGGGCGCCCGGGTCGTGGTGGTCGACGTCGTTGACGAAAAGCTGACCCACGCCAAGGCGCTGGGGGCAGATGCCACGGTCAATGCGACGCACGGCGACGTGGCGGCCGCGATCCATGACATCACCGCTGGCGGTGCCCATGTGTCGATCGAGGCACTGGGCATCGAGGCAACCACCAATGCGTCTGTCGAGTGTCTGCGCATTCTGGGCCGCCATGTGCATGTCGGAATGCCTGCCGGGTCGGGCATGATGCAGATCAACATGCGGGCGATCTATGCAAAGCAGCTGTCCTTTTTCGGGACGCGCGGCATGCCCGCCTGGAAGTACCCCACGCTGCTGGACATGATCGAGCGGGGTGATGTTGACCTGTCGCCCATGGTCGCACGCAAAGTGCCCTTGTCCGGTGCCAGTGCAGAACTGCGGGCTATGCACGGGCCCACCGCGCCCGGCACCGCCGTCATCACGGAATTCACCGGCTAGCATCTAATCGAGTTGAAAGCCCCGCGCCCGCAGGAACGCGCCGAACTCCGCGCGTTCCGGCTGGCTGTATTGGCGGACTTTGTCCTCTGACCAGCCATATGTATCCGATGTCCCGAACGTCGCGACAAACCGTTGGCGGTTGTAGGGCTGGGCGCGGGCACGGCGGACGTCATAGGCCGCGACACTCTCTTTCAACCCGTCCTCCCGATAGGTATCGACATGACAGGTCACATGCAGGGGCAGGCGCATCGCGATTTCTGGAGGGTGGGCAGGATATCCAACGGCAAGACCTGCAAAGGGGAAGACGTGTTCAGGCAACCCCAACAGGTCGGACACCGCTGCCGCGTCATTGCGCACAGCACTGATCGGACAGCACCCCAATCCGGCCGCCTCGGCCGCCGTGACAAATGCCGCCATCGCAATCGCCGCATCAGCTGCCGCATTGATGACCGCATCCATGTGATCATTGGCAAATGGCACATCATGCCAGTCATGCAACAGGCGTTGGCGTCGGTTGTTGCCACAGAACACAAGCACCATGGGTGCGGCCGCCACCCAGTCTTGCCCCGCCACCAGATCAGCCAGCCTTGCCCGCCGATCCTCGGACTTCAGCGCCACGATGTCGCGTTGCTGCAAATCGCTCTTCGTGGGCGCCGCCAGCGCAACGGCACATAGCGTTTGCAAGAGATCATCGGGCACCGGCGTCGGCTGGAACCGACGACAAGACCCGCGCGATGCCATCCGGCGCAATGACTGACGGACATCCGCAGGCATATCCGGTGCATCCACGGCGTCGCCATAGCGTTCCATCAAGGCGTCATTCAGATCGGGATCAGGTCTGTCGGTCATGTGGGGATCCAATGGGCAATGAACTGTAAGTGATGCTTACGAATATGTTCACTCAATATCGCATTTATTAAGCATCACTGTCGGTTATACTCTGGCACGAACCGCATAGCTCGGGAAAGACCCAGCCAACCATGTCAACCCAGACGATCAAGGTGACGATCGAGCGCGCAGTGGACGCTCAGGCCGTGTTCGATGTCCCCGCCTACGAAAGCCAGACGGTGCTGGACGTCGTGTCCTGGGTGCAGCAGAACGCCGACCCGACGCTCAGCTATCGCTTTGCCTGTCGTGTCGGGATGTGCGGCAGCTGCGCCATGATGGTGAATGGTGTTCCGCGGTGGACCTGCCGCACGCACATATCGAAGGTGCTGACGGGCGACGCGGTCACGATTGGCCCCTTGCGCAACCTGCCGGTGATCAAGGACCTCGTGGTCGACATGGACCCGTTCTTTGACAAATGGGTGAACGCGGAAGGGGTGCATCACGGTGCCCTGACGCGCAACGATCCTATCGCCCCTGTGGACGAGGCCAGCACCGCACGTGTCGAGGCGAATGCCGGTATCGAATGCATCAACTGCTCGGTCTGTTATGCGGCTTGTGACACGGTTGCGGGCAACCCCGACTACCTTGGCCCTGCCGCCTTGCAACGGGCATGGACCCTGCTCAATGACGCAAAGGACGAAGGGCGCGTTGCGATCCTTGACGCGGTGTCGGGGTCCGGCGGGTGCCACAACTGCCACTCAATGGGGTCATGCACCGCCTATTGCCCCAACGATCTGGACCCGATGTCAGCCATCGCCGGCCTGAAACGCGAAACGGCCAAGTCGTTTTTCCGGAGGGGGCGCTGATGCTGTCCTTGCGCCTTTACATGCTGCAACGGATCACGGCGCTGCTGATGGCACCGCTGGTGATCGGCCATCTTGCCGTGATGATCTACGCCATCCAGGGTGGGCTGAGTGCCGCCGAAATTCTGGGCCGCACCCAGGGCTCGGTCGCATGGTTCCTGTTTTACGGCCTGTTTGTCGTGGCTGTGTCGATCCACGGCGCAATCGGGGTGCGGACCATCGCGTATGAATGGGGCAGGTTGAAAGGCCCTGCGCTCGAAGCGGCAATGTGGATCATTGGCCTTGGCCTCCTTTCACTCGGAGCGCGGGCCGTCTGGGCCGTGACCTTCGCATGAGCGCGGCCGGCATCACATCCCGCGCGCATCCGCTGTGGCTGGCCTATATCCTGCATCGGCTGTCCGGGCTTGGCCTTGCCCTGTTTCTGCCTGTCCACTTCTGGATCCTGTCGCTGGCGCTCACCAGTCCCGCGCGGTTGGACAGCTTTCTGGCCTTCACCGACATTGGCATTGTAAAACTTGCAGAATTTGGCCTCGTTTTTCTTTTGGCCGTCCATATGTTCGGCGGTCTGCGGCTGATGGCGATGGAATGGCTGCCATGGACGCCACCGCAAAAGACACTGGCCGCCGGGGCTACAGCCGTGTCTTTCCTGATTGCCACGCTATTTCTGATGCAGGCGGTGTGATCATGAAGATTTCAGAAATCGAACGCCACGAAACGGACATCCTGATCCTCGGCACCGGGGGGGCAGGATTGTTTGCCGCGCTGCATGCCCAGCAAACCGCGCCCGAGGGGACCAGGATCACCATCGCGGTCAAAGGGCTGATCGGCAAGTGCGGCTGCACGCGGATGGTCCAAGGGGGCTACAACGTCGCCCTGGGTGGCGGTGACACGGTCGAGCGGCACTTCATGGACACGATCCAGGGCGGCAAGTGGTTGCCCAATCAGGACATGGCGTGGCGGCTGTGCGAACAGGCCGTTGTTCGGATTCGAGAGTTGGAGAACGAGGTCGGTTGCTTCTTTGACCGCAACCCGGACGGCTCACTGCATCAAAAGGCGTTTGCGGGGCAGACTGCGGACCGGACCGTGCACAAAGGCGACCTGACGGGGATCGAGATCATCAATCGGCTGATGGAGAAGGTGCTGGCATCGGGTGTCGAAAAGCTGCAGGAACACCGCGCCGTCGGCCTGATCCCAACCAGGGATCGCAGCGCGCTGGCGGGTGTCCTGATGATCGACATGCGCACCGGGCGCTTCCGTCTGGTGCGGGCCAAGACGGTGCTGATGGCCACCGGCGGTGGCCCGACCATGTACAAGTACCACACGCCAAGCGGTGACAAGACGATGGACGGTCTCGCCATGGCGCTGCGGGCGGGGCTGCCCTTGCGCGATATGGAGATGGTGCAGTTCCACCCCACGGGCCTTCTGGCCGGGGATCACACCCGCATGACCGGCACGGTTCTTGAGGAAGGGTTGCGTGGCGCAGGCGGACAGCTGATCAACCACGCAGGCCAGCGGTTCATGTTCGACTACGATGGCAAGGGCGAACGGGCCACGCGCGACGTGGTCAGCCGGGGTATCTATGCCGAGATGCGCAAGAACAACAATCCGGACCAGGAGGGGGTGTTCATCTCCATGTCTCACCTAGGTCCCGAATGGGTGGCGCAGAAGTTCAAGGGCATGGTCAAACGCTGCGCCGACAGCGGCTTTGATCTGGCTGCGGGCAAGGTCGAGGTGGTGCCGACCGCCCACTACTTCATGGGCGGCGTGGTTGTGGACGTGGACACGCGCACCGCGATGGAAGGGCTCTATGTCGCGGGCGAAGACGCAGGCGGCGCGCACGGGTCGAACCGTCTGGGCGGCAACGGCGTCGCCAACTCCACCGTCTATGGCGGCATCGCGGGCGATACGATGGGACAGGATGTGGGCGGAATGACCCTGCGCGACCCGGACGAAGACGTGCTGGCCGCCGAATTCGAACGCGCCACCTATCCGCTCACCCGCAAACCCGACCTGATCCTGCCCCTGCGCAAAGAGTTACAGGACCTGATGTGGGAGGAAGTCGGCGTAATGCGCACCGAGGCGGGCATGAAGCGCGGACTGGACGGGATCGCAAAGGTATCGGATGCGCTGATGCATGTCGGTGTCGATGACAGCAACCTTGCCTTCAACCTCACCTGGCACGACTGGCTGAACCTCCGCTCGCTGTGCGATGTCTCCGAGGTGATCACGAAGGCCGGAATCGCCCGCGAAAACTCGCGCGGTGCGCATTACCGCGAGGACTTTCCCGGAGACGGCGGTTTAGAAAATAGTGACTTCACCGTGGCGACGCTACAAGGCGAAGACGTTACTGTGTCCCGGGACCCCGTTCAGTTCACAATCGTCCGCCCTGGCGAAACGATCCTGCCCGAGGGTGAGCCAGAGACATTGGTCGCAGCGCAATGACATTGGAAAACAGCTCAACCGGCGCGCATGCGCCAGCCCCGACCTCCCCCCCGGGAGGGGCTATGTCGCACCAATGGCAACATGCACATCCATTGATGCTATTTAGAACGACGGTCAGCGCAAGCGGCAACGCCCTCCCGAGGTCGGGGCTGGCCCATCCACTTGCACAATCAGGAGACGAGACATGATCCCAATCTCCCTCATCCAATCCACTGCCGAGGTTCTCATGGACAAGGCGGCCATCGAAATCCCGCAGGACTACCTCGACGGCCTGCAACACGCGGCCAAGACCGAAGATGGCGATCTGTCCTCCTTCGTTCTCAAGGCCATGCTGGAAAACTACGAGGCCGCCAAGGAAGACCGCCGCGCCATGTGCGGCGACACCGGTGTCCCCCGTTGGTTCGTGAAAATGGGAAACGAGGCGCGGGTCGAGGGCGGGATGGTGGCACTTGAGGCCGCCCTGCGCCGCGCCACGGCCAACGCCACAAACGGCGTGCCCCTGCGCCCCAACCGCGTGCACCCGCTGTGGCGGACGGATCACAACAACAATGTCGGTATCGGCGCGCCCGAGATTGAATACGGGTTCGAGCCGGAAGGCGAATGGATCGACTTGATTACCGTACACAAGGGGGGCCTGTTTGGTACCGATTACCGCATGCTGTTCCCGTCCGACGGCGTTCAGGGGATCAAACGCTTCTACCTCGACAGCCTCATGGCCTTCGGCAAGCGCGGGCTGGCCTGCCAACCCGCGATCATCGGCATCGGGCTGGGCGGGTCCAAGGACATCTGCATGACACTGGGCAAACGCGCCTCGACCCTGCGGATCGTGGGCAGCCGCAACTCCGACCCCCGGATTGCAGAGATGGAGGACGAGTTCAAGGAACTCGGCAATTCCATCGGCATGGGGGCCATGGGTTTCGTGGGCAAGAACATGGTGATCGATTGCAATATCGAGGTCGGGTACTGCCACACGGGCGGGATGCCCATGTCGGTCCACGCCTTCTGCCTGTCCTCGCGCCGCGCCGTCGCACGCATCCACGCGGACGGGCGGGTGGAACATCGCACGGACCCGGATTGGTTCACCGATTACCAGCGCCGCGAAACGGTGGAGTGGGAACCCCAGAGGGAGGCGGCAGAATGACCGTACGGCTGCTTCCACACCAAACTGACAGGCACTATCTAGTCTACGCGGGCACGGGCACTGACCTCATCTTCAACCGTGGTATCGACCTGCCGGGTTTTGCATCTTTTCCGTTGGTCCAAAACGCAGACACGCGGGCAGTACTGGTGCAGCAAATGCGCGAACTGATTGAAGTCGCGCAAGCCGCCGGACTGGGTGCCATCATCGACACGCCAACCTGGACCGCCAACCGCGACCGGGCAGCTGGCCTTGGGTATAGCGCCGACCAGCTGATTGCGATCAACCAACAGGCCGTGATCATGATGCGCGAACTGCGGGACAGCATCGCGGCGGACAATATATTGCTTGCGCTTTGCCTTGGGCCCGGGCGAGACCCCTATGGTTCGGACGACCCGCTGTCGGTCGAAGACGCGCGCGCGTACCACAGGACCCAAATCGAAACGGTCAAGGACCTCGGCATTGACCTAGTCAACGCCTACACCTTCAACAAGGTGGACGAGGCGGCGGGCGCGGTGCTGGCTGCCAAGGATCTGCAAGTGCCGGTTGCCCTGTCGCTGGTGGTCGAAACCGACGGCAAGCTCGACGACGGAACACCGGTAGCCGATGCCGTCGCCCGGATCGACACGCTGACACAGCAAGGTCCGGCTTACTACATGATCAATTGCGTACATCCCGATCACTTCGCCGGTGTGCTGAGTGGCATACCGAGGTTGAAAGGGTTGGTCGCCAACGCGTCGCGGTGCGCTCATGCCGAACTCGACGAGGCTACAACACTGGACGACGGTGACCCGAGCGAACTGGGCGCACAGATCGCCCATCTCGCGGCCGCATATCCGGCCCTGAACGTACTGGGTGGGTGCTGCGGGACTGACATGCGGCACATGCGCAAAATCGCAGAGGAAATCACGACATGAGCCCCCGCGAAGTGCGCCTGTCCACCACCCCCACAGACGAAGCCATCGCTGACCTGCGCCTTGGCGATGTCGTCTACCTCGACGGTCTGATGTATACCGCGCGCGAGGGTGTCTACATGCGCGCGCTCGAGGACAAGGCGAACATCCCGATGGAACTGCCCAGCCAATCGGCGGCCAACTTCCACTGCTCGCCCGCCGCGCGCATCAATGCCGATGGCAGCTTTGACATGGGCGCAGTCACCGCCACGGCATCCTTCCGCTTTGCCAAATGGTTGCCCGAATGGATGGCCAAGACGGGGGCCAAGCTGATTGTCGGCAAGGGCGGGATGACGTCCCGGGACTACAAGGACTACTTCGTCCCAAACGGGGCCGTGTACCTGTCTACCGTCGGCTACGGCACCGGTGCGCTGCTGGGGCGCGGGGTCGAAAACGTCGAAGCGGTGCACTGGAATGAGGAACTGGGCCTTGCCCAGGCCATGTGGGTCATCAAGTGCAACAGGATGGGCCCGTTCATCGTCGCGTCCGACATGAACGGGGACTGTCTGTTCGAACGCGAGAACGCCAAGATTGCACAGAACGTGGCGCGGGTTTACGAGGGGACAAAGCCTGCGGTGCTCAAGCGTTACGGCGAAAGCGACGACCGCACGGACGAAGTTATCTGAAACGTTCATGCCCGATCTGTCCCTGATTGCATTTGCAAGCGCCGTTCTGTTGCTGGCGGGAACGGTAAAGGGGTTCATCGGGTTGGGCATGCCGACCGTTGCGCTGACACTGTTGACGCTTCAGCTTGACGCGCGATCCGCGGTTTCACTGGTCGTGATCCCCATGTTGCTCAGCAATCTCTGGCAGTTCTGGCGCGGACCGGACATGGCCGGATGCGTGCGGCGGCATTGGCGCTACGCGGCCATCCTGATCCTGTTTGTGGCGGCAACGGTCTGGTTCAGCCAATCCGCACCCGACAGGTTTCTGCGCGCCGTTCTTGGCAGTTTTGTGCTGGTGTTCTGCTATTTCAGCTGGCGCAACATGGTACCCCGGATCCCCGACCGCCGCGTGCGCCTGTTCGAGGGGATCAGCGCGGTGACCGCCGGGCTGGTCGGCGGATTGACGGCCGCCTGGGCGCCGCCCTTGGCAATGTACCTGACCGGCCTTCGACTGGACCGGGACGCCTTTGTTCAGGCACTGGGCTTCCTGATCACAGCGGGTAGCGTTTCAATCTTTGTGATGTACATCGCCGTCGGGCACAGCACTGGCCCGGATCTGGCAATCTCGGCCTTTCTGTTCCTCCCCGCGCTGATCGGCTTTTCAGCAGGAGAGGCCTTGCGGCACCGGACCGAGCCAGAGCAGTTCAAGACGTACTTCCTCGCGGCGTTTTCGCTGCTGGGCGCCAATCTGCTTTTTGGCACGATCTTCGGATAGCGCCCGGTTACGTCAATTCGGTCAGCAGAATTCCAATCCCCATGACCAGCGTCAACAGGATCAGCAACCGGCGAAATCCGGTGTCGCTGAGGCGGCGAAACACCATGACACCCACCTGCGCCGCAACCAACCCACACGGGATCGTCACCGCCAGCGCAGTGACCGCAGTGCCATCATAGGCCCCCCTGAAGAACAACAGCGTCACGGTGGTGATCAGCATGATCATGTTGAAGGGCTGCAAGACGGCGCGCGTTTCCGTCTTGGTCCACGGCCGGATCGACAACCACATGGACGGCAGCGCACCCGACACACCCGCAGTGCCACCCAGCACGCCACCTGCAAAGCCGACGACGGCATCGACAATGGGTGTCGGGCGCGAAAAGGACGGCAACGCGGCCCGAAACCCGAAATACCCGCCATACAGGATCAAAAACACCGCAATCCCGATGCGCAGCGTCCCGCTGTCGACACGGTCCAGCAAGATCAGGCCCAGGGGCACACCGATCAGACCCGGAACGATGAACCGCAACAGACGATCCGGGCGGGCAAAGATGGAAGCACGCACAATCCACATCCCCTGCACGCCAACCAGTACGGACATCAGGGCGACGATGGCCACGGACGTGGTTGGCGGCAGCACCACCAGGTAAAACCCCAACGCAAACAGCGCGGTGCCGGTGCCGGACAGCCCGTTGATAAACCCGCCGGCCGCAGCCCCGATGGCAAGATAGGCAATGACGTCCGCCGTCATGGTCGACCCGCGCGCGCGCCTGCGCGTGCCGTTGCAATGACGCTGGCAAAGGCGTCAAACAACTCGTCCATGGCACGCGCTTTGATGTGATCTTCGGGATAGGCCAGACCAATCACACGGGTGGGCCGGTCCGGGCCAAGCGACAGGTGCTTGACCGGTGCGCGTTCCAGCGGTTGCACGGTCAGATCGGGCACAATGGATACACCCAGATTGGCGTGGACCATGCTGGAAATCGCCTCGGGACTGTCCAGTTCCATCGTCTCGGTGACGCGGATCCTCTTGGACAGAATCCAATTGTCAATCAGCGTGCCCAGAACCGCACTTCGATTGAACCGGATGTAAGGCCGCGTCCGCAACAGAACCAGCGGATCGTCGACGGAGTCCTCATGCGCCGCAATCAGGTGCATGGGCTCTTCGGCCAGGGGACGGAACACAAGGCCCTCGGGCATCAGATGGGGTTTCGTGATCAGGGCGGCATCCAGGTTGCCCCGCTCGATCTCGGCCAGGGACACACCTGTCAGCGCCGGGCGAATATGCAACCCGACCGCCGGGAACCGCCCCTTGAAAACCGCGACGGCCTGCGGCGTCAAACCCGTCAGTGTCGTACCCAATGCGCCCAGCTTCAGCACACCGCTCAGACCGCCATCCGCCAAGACGGACGGCACCAGATTGTCGTAATCCGCCAACAGCGCCCGGGCTCTGGCCACAACCTCGTGCGCCACAGGGGTCAATTCGGGGGTGCGCGTGGATCGGTTGAACAGGGTCAGGCCCAGATCCGCTTCCAGCGTCTGCATTTGCTGACTGACAGCGGCATGGGTGACATGGACGGCGGATGCCGCCGCGCTGAATGTCTTGTTGTCGGCCACCGCAACAAGGGTGCGCAACAGGCGAATGGTCATGGCACCCCTGCGTTTCGAAAGCGGGCCTTTCAAAACTATGCGCGATCATGACGGGCATGCAATCCCTGCTTACAGCGCCGAAATTGGTGCCAAGGAGACATACGTTCTTGTGAAATGTCATTAGATCTTTCCTTTTGCAGGATACTATCTCATTGATTTCACACAAGTCTGCAATCTAGCTATGACAGAAGTTTTTCCTTTTTCGACAGAGCTTTCTTCCTCTGCTGGAAAGGTTGTGAACTCGTAAGAATTGGCTATTTGGTATCTTGTGACCCACACAGAAGATCGAGCTTTTCAAGGACGTCGGCCAGTTCATCTCTTGCGGCATTGATACGTTCCATCGTCATGGCCTCCGGCCTTCCAGAAAGTCCTAAGACCACATTCAGTACTGTGTCGGAATGCCTCATCAGTTCGATCAGATGCTCGGCCGTTGGTCCGTACGAACCGGATATCCAGTTCTTCGCTGTGCGTTCGCTCGCGCCGGTCCACCGCATGGTTGCTTTTGCTGCCTGACCAGCACCGCCAAGTTCTTGAGACAGCGCAGCGCTGATTGCTTTTCGGTATTCTGACGCAGAAACACGCCCTTCGCATTCTCGATGAAACGAGTTGCCCTTTTTATGCAACATGTTTCCGCCCCTCTCTCGTTAAGATTGAGAAAGGAATCGCAAAGATCCCGTGCAGGTTTGCGAATTTGGATGATGGAGGGCCGCAGCATTGAGTTGGCCAGATGCTGATCAAGAAGAAGAAAATCGCCGCAAAGCTGCGCAATATGTCCGCATGTCGACTGAGCATCAGCGCTACTCGACAGCAAACCAAGTGGATGCAATCCAGCGATACGCCGATGAGCGCGGCTATCAGATCATCAAGACCTATTCAGATGCGGGAAAGAGCGGTCTGCGCATTCAAGGCCGCGCAGGACTTACACAATTGATCTACGATATTGAAAACGGCAACGCCGACTTCAAGACAGTTCTCGTCTACGACGTCAGCCGCTGGGGTCGTTTCCAAGACGCCGACGAAAGCGCCTACTATGAGTATGCCTGCAAGCGCGCGGGCATTTCAGTCGAATACTACGCCGAACAGTTCGAAAACGACGGCAGTACGATGTCAACTGTCGTCAAAGGCCTGAAGCGCGCGATGGCTGGTGAATACAGCAGAGAGCTGTCGCAAAAGGTTTTCGCAGGTCAGTCCCGCCTGATTGAACTGGGTTTCCGGCAAGGTGGCGCACCCGGATTTGGCCTAAGGCGCATGCTGATTGATGAAGCAGGCAACGCGAAAGGCGTTCTGTCCCGCGGCGAACATAAGAGTATTCAGACTGATCGTGTGACGCTCGTGCCAGGGCCGGAAAACGAGATCGCGGTTGTAAATCAGATTTTCAAGGAATTCGTCCAAGATGGCCGATCAGAAGCTGAAATCGCCGCCGACCTCAATGCACGCGGGATCAAAACTGATCTGAATCGGAGTTGGTCGCCCGCTGTCGTGCGCCAAATCCTCACCAACGAAAAATACATCGGCAACAACATCTGGAACCGCAACTCCTTCAAACTGAAGAAGCGTCATGTCCGCAATGACCCCAGCAATTGGGTGCGCGCCGTCGGTGCCTTTGAAGCCATTGTCAGTGCAGACCTTTTCGAGGCTGCGAGCGCGCTTATCGGCGCTCGTTCGCAACGGATGTCTGACGCGGAAATGCTTGAAGGTCTGAAAGAGACGCTGGAGCAACACGGGTTTCTCTCCGGCTTCGTGATTAACGAAGCCGCTGGCCTGCCGTCGAGTGGCGCTTATCAAAGCCGGTTTGGCAGCCTGCTGCGGGCCTACAGTCTTGTCGGTTTTAAACCAGATCGGGACTATCGCTACATTGAAATCAACAAACGCCTGCGGGGCGTCCATGCTGATATCGTAAGTGATGTTGTCGCCGGCGTTGACGCGGTCGGTGGAACAGCTGATCGAGATGCGCAAACTGACCTCATAACCATCAATGACGAGTTCACAGTGTCTATTGTCATTGCGCGCTGCATGCAGACCGGCGCTGGTGCGTTTCGATGGAACATTCGCCTCGATACCGGGCGCTTGCCCGATATGACGATTGTCGTCCGGATGGGGCAAATGAGTGAGCTGCCACTGGATTACTACTTGCTGCCGACCTTCGACATGACGCAATCCAAGTTGCGCCTGTCGGAGAACAATGGCCTGTCGCTTGATGCATTCCGTTTCGATGACCTGTCGCATTTCTTCGCGATGGCGGCGCGCGCACCGCTTCTGGAGGTGGCTTGATGAGCGATACCGATCTCAAACAGACGGTACTTGTTCCGATCGATGCGATCACCGTCGTGAATCCAAGGGTTCGCAATCAAAAGGTTTTCGAAGAGATCAAGGCCAATATCGCTGAACTTGGGCTCAAGCGACCGATCACAGTTGCGGTGCGCGAAACTGAAGATGGGGACGAACCAAACTATGAGTTGGTGTGCGGTCAGGGGCGTATGGAGGCGCTCAAAGCGCTCGGCAAATCGGAGATCCCAGCGATTGTCATCAATGCTAGTAGTGAAGACTGTCTGGTGATGAGCCTCGTGGAAAACCTGGCCCGCCGTCACCACCACTCACTTGATTTACTGAGAGACATTAGGCGGCTGAAAGAAGGAGGTTACTCGGTCCGGGAGATCGCAGCCAAAACACAGCTTTCCACCAAATATGTGCATGGCGTCATCAAGCTTTTGGAAAGCCATGAACATCGCCTGTTGCGCGCAGTCGAAAGTGGAAGGATCCCGGTCAGTGTTGCGGTCGATATCGCCGATGCGGACGACGTAGAAGTACAGTCGGTTCTCAGGCAGGCTTATGAGAAAAAGCTTCTGCGAGGCGGAAGCCTGTTGAGGGCCAAGCGCCTCGTTGAGGCGCGCCAAAAGCACGGGAAAGGGCGGGCGTCTTCGGATGGCCGTTCACGGAAAAGCATGTCGGTTGAGAGTATATTGAAGACCTATGAGAACGATGTCGAAAAGAAGAAAATGCTCCTCCGCAAGGCGCATGCCACGCGCAGCGAAATGCTCTTTCTCCTGCAATCGCTCAAAACACTGATGGCCGACGAGAACTTCGTCACGCTGCTGCGTGCTGAAGGATTGGCCAGCCTACCAAAGACAATTGCTGATCGGCTTTCGCATGCTGAAAGTGCGCCGACATGACCACGAGCTCAGTTGAAAAAGAGGTCGTCGCTGCCTTTGAACGAGAGCTACTGACGGTTCGCTTTGATCAGATCGCGCCACTTTATATTGTCACCCCGCAAAAGAAGGCGAGCACCAAGTACAAACAGATCGCCGCGTCCGTCCACGAAATCGGTCTTGTCGAACCCGTCGTCGTGGCACCGGACAAACATGAGCCGAACCAATACACATTGCTGGATGGTCACCTGCGCCTGGAGGTGCTGAAAGATCATGGCCATGCCAAGACGCAATGCTTGATTTCGACCGACGACGAAGCCTTCACATACAACAAACGGATCAATCGCCTTGCCACCATTCAGGAGCACAAAATGATCTTACGGGCGCTGTCCTTGGGCGTCCCCGAAGAGCGCCTAGCCAGTGCGCTGAACGTCAATATCAAGACCATCAAAGACAAACGGCGACTGCTCGACGGTATCTGCGACGAAGCCGCAGAGCTTCTGAAAGACAAGCAGGTTGCCCTGACCAGCTTTCAAATTCTTAAGAAGATGAAACCCATGCGCCAGATCGAAGCGGCACAATTGATGGTAGCCATGAACAAATTCACCATCAACTACGCCCGATCTCTTTTGGCAGCGACACCGGAAAACCTGCTGGTGTCGGCTGCAACGCCGAAGAATATCAAAGGGATTTCGCGTGAGCAGCTGGACCTGATGGAACGCGAGTCCGCCAACTTGGAACGAGAGGTTCGGCTTGTCGAAGACAGTTACGGTGCGGACCATCTCGATCTGGTTCTGGCACGCGGATACATCTCAAAACTGATGAGCAGCGAGCGAGTGGCGCGATATCTGTCGATGCATCACCAAGAATTTTTGCCCGCATTTGAGAAGATCACCGAAACGGAGGCCTTCGCATCCTGACGGCCTTTTTTCGAACAGGACGACTTGGGGACCCGGACCCATGAAGCGCGGGGACCGCAGGAGAAGCCGCACTGTGGGGCGGATCAAGTGCGGTGATGGGAATGGCGGCGAACCCGTCGGGGCCCATCATGCCGGGCCATATGCCCGGCAACGACTTCGCTATCATAAAATGGCCAGACCGGCTTTGTGTAAACGCTCTGCTTTCTAGAGGGAGGATTCATGGCGAATATTTTTGCCCCATCTCAATGAAACGTCTTGAGAAGTTCCGCCAACCCTTAAGGTCGACCAACAGATCAACAACTGTCCGTCTATCGTCTCCGTTTCTTGCCAACCAGAATTCGTAGAACGGCAATGCTCCGATGTCTTTGCGACGAACAAACCTATGATCAACCACCTCGATCCCGAAATACGTCCGTCCCAGTTCATCATCCTCACGGTCAAACCATAGCACTTGTGGTGGACTTGGCATGTTGCGATGTCGTCCCGTTTCGATGAACAGCTTGCTGAACTCCTCCCAATCGCTGAGACGAACAAGCCATTCACCTGTAGCTGCGTCTTTCGTTTGAGCAGATCTGATGGAACTTTCAGACCAGAAATCTGCAAATGGCAGTAATGCGATATCGGCAGGGCGTACGCCTTTGGCGCCGACGATCTCGAGACCAAAATATGTGTGCTCGATCATGTCGCATCCCGAAGCTCATCGAATAGTAATTCGTAATGCTGCACCGACATCAGAACAAAAGCAGGCTTTCCGTATCGTGAGATTGCGATCGGATGCTCTTGAGCCAGCTTCAGAAGTGCCTTCGTCCTGCGACGAAGGGTGGTAATGGTGGCAACACGTGCTGATTTGTTCATGGCGTCGGGTCCTTCGCATCGCGTTCGACATCCGCCCAATGTTTGTTCAGCGGCAGTGATCTTGCGCGTTCAGCAATCTCTTCGAAGCGCACCGGAAAGAAATCCCAGACGTCAACGCCAACATTGATGCTGTTTCGCGAGCCTCGCCAGTTGTTGTGTACATGGCCAAATAGTTGCAGGGCCTGCCTGCGAGCGTGGTTCCACGTGATCATCGGATAATGGCACAGCGTGTGTGCTTGGTTATGCGGCCCATCGCGAACTTCAGCCAGATGAGCGATGCTGTCCCAAGGTAGCGCTAGGGTTGGCTCAAGGTCATGGTTACCGACAATGAGGTGTTTCCGTACGCCTGGTAGCTCTTTGAAGATGCCTTCCACATAGCTCGGATTTCGTGCTTTTGGACCGAAGGCAAAGTCACCTACGATCCAAAGGTCGTCGTCAGATCCCACTTTGGACCAGAGGTTTTGGAGCAGCGTGTTGTCCATCTCCTCGGCGCTTTCGAATGGGCGCTTGCAAAACGAAATGACATTCTCGTGGCCGAAGTGCGGATCGGCAGTGTACCAATTTGTCATTTTAGCTGCTCCTCACTGATGGGAAGGCCTCTGTGACCCAGCCCCCACTCTCGATGACACCGCGCAAAAGGCACCGCTCATAAATTTTGCTGAATCTCGGGGCCAACTTTATCGGATCGATCTTCAGCTTTTCCAATTTTGACGAGACGTGCTTTGCCTGCGTGCCAATCTGATGCGCCAGGATGCCCAGTGTTACAAACCGATCCAGAAAGGCGGTGTAGGAAGCTTCAGGCACGATCGACATTGGTCGGCGGGAACGCGGATGCCGGGTCTTTTCAGCCTGAATGAACCCGCGATTTACAAGGTATGTAACCGTCGGGTCGTTCACACGAAGCAATCGTTTGAGCTCTTGCTTTGTGTAACCATGCAAAGGTTCCGCTTCAAACAGATCAAGCATTTCCTCGAGATCGACTAGAAGTCCGGCGAAGCCAGGAACGCCCTTTTTGCGTCCAAGCCATGTGAATCCGCCATCCAGAATGCGCGGGAGGACCTCTTCCATGGTAAGTTTGGCTTTATTGCAGGCAAGGCCAAATGCCATCTGCGAGCCCACTGGTTTTTCAACCAGCTCAGCTTGGCCTAGCACACGGTCCAGAACATCATCGAGATGATCCGGTTGATAGAGGCCCTTCAGACCTTCGAAATCAGCAACGGGTGAAATGATCCCCGATTTGCGCAATCGATCAAATGTCGACCTGCTGATGTTCAATCTTCTGGCCGCCTCAAGACGGTCAACAACCCCAATAACGTTTCGGATCTTCGCTTCACTGGCTTCAGCGTCAAAATATCCGATCTCTTGAGTGTTAAGTCCGTTCGTGCGCTTACCATTGGCAAAGCCGTAGCCCCAAAGAAAGTTTTTCAGGCGGAGTGGGTTGATATCAAATGTATTCTTTATGGTTGCAAAGGAATGCAGATAGCGCTTTGGGCACGGCTCACCCAGGACAAGTTCACCTTTCGCAATCGGATAGTTCTGGAAAACGAACTCGCGATAGATATGACGGATCTGCTCATACCGCGCGTCATACGCCATGCGCTCAAGCCATCGTGCGAAGTTGCCGAAGTCGGTGTAGTGACCTGCATTGATGTTTTGCGAGCGATTTTGAACCTGCTTCAGAGCAGAACGAATTCCGTCATGTCCGGTAAGTAGGATGTCAAAGCCTTGTGCCCCGGCCTTTGCAAGCTCATTGTCAGTTGCCCTCGAGAAGGCAGATTTTGGGCCGTACGTGTAGACCAGCCCTAACATTTCGGCGGTTTTGGTGATGATTTCGAATGGTAAATCATCTAGCCAGCTCGCTGAGCTTAGGCCGTCCAATCTGTCGATTTGATAGCGTTCAAATGCGGAGGCTTCACGTCGACTGGTACGTCGTGAGGCGTCTTCGATCAGCGCCCAATGATCTCTGATACGTCCAAAGGTATCATGAATACTCCGAGGAAAGTCTGCAGTCGGCAAGGCAACCAGCGGGACACCATGATCTGCGCAAGTTCGGATTGATGCCACATGCCAATACACTCTCGTGTATGGGCCAAAGCGGCCAAACTTGCGTTCATCGTTCAGGAGGCATTGTGGGCAAACGCGTAGATTGCCGCGCTCAAACTGTCGGTGGGATAGAACTTGGCCTGCGATGTTCAGAGACTTTCTGCCATCTTTGTCTACGACAAGGCAGCAAGCATACCTGTCGATTTGTGCGCGTCGGACGCCCGTCAGTTCTGAGACCAAATCGACGTCTTCGGTGTCGCCTTTGATGAGGCCTTTCCAGTTTATCCGCATGTCTTGTGAGAAATCTTGGGCGTACAGGCTGCCATTGAAGGCGGCGACGTTGGCCACGAGCGACGTAACAGTCTGAGCTGGGCGAAGAGGAAGTGTGAGACCAAGCTGCATTATGCTGCCCTCCGACGTTTTCGCGCATTTGGCATCAGAACGTCCGGCTCCTCCTCTTCGACTTCCGCAAGAAGTTTGCGTGCATCGACGGCGCGGAAGTCTTCGGAGATGAAGGGATTAAGATCATCGACACAACCAGACCGACGCCGAAACGCCGCTATGAAATTGTCCAAGCCAACCGACGTATCATCAGCGAGCAACGCCTCTTCGATGGCGGCAATGATGATCTCAATGACAAGCCCAAGTTCGCCTGCTCCGGCATGGATCAAACGCTTTGTAAATTCAGAATTGTACGTTCCATCAGCCATCGGAAGCTTCGCGGCGTCCAGGTAATTGGCGATGATTTCCATCAGCATGTTGCCATGCGTCGTAAAGCTGATGGGTGCGAGATGAATCGGAACGAAGCGCCGAGACAGCTGCGGGTCAAGGTGAAGAAGGTCCTTTAGCGCCGGCATTCCGCTCAGAATCAAACCGGTTGGCCACGATGGATTTTGCATCAACGATTTTAGCGTGTTGACGACCGATTGCACCTCGCGCTCGTTGCGGTTGATGTGCAGATCCTGCGCCTCATCAAGATGCAAGAACAGGGTCTCTCGCTCTCTTAGGTGGTTTTGCAGAAGCTCCCAAATGATCCCAGAAGTGCGATCCCTGCGAATTGGATAACCAATGGCATTCAGGCAAGACATTCCGACATGTTTCAGAGTTGCCGGGGACGGAACGGCTAGGCTGATGACCTCAGCCTTGGTCTTGTTTGGTTCTAAACGCTCAAGATCTCCGTGACGGTTGAACAAGTGGGTCATCGCGGTCGACTTGCCAGAGCCTGAGTTGCCAATCAAAACAATGCCACGCGCCTTGCTCGAGCGCCCGGCTGCTAGCTCCGCGCGTCGTCGATAAAGCAATAGATCGAATTGATCTTGTAGATCCGAGAAAGGTGTGTGGGGGACAAACTTGGCGCAAAGGTCTGAGATAATTTGGCCGGTTGCGAGTGCTTTTTGCTTCTTCAAGGTCATTACTTGTCCTCCAACTTCCAGGTGGGCTTGGTGATTGGCTGAGGCGTTTCAGTGGGATCTGCATCCGTCTCCATAGAAGGCCTTTGGGGCGGCTCTGTGGGTTCCAGTGCAGTCCCGGTATCAAAGCGCGTTCCCATCATGTCAGGAGTTTCATCGAGAGACCCGATCTCTGGGCGAGGCTTGAAAGTTGTCCCATGGAACGGGTCTTTCTGCAGCCTTAGGACTTGCTCCTTGGTGAGATCATGAGGGCCAATGCCAGCCCGCAAGGCGGCTTTTTGGCAGATGGCATCAATGTTCTTGAGTGCGCGGTCCCTGAGGTCGCTGCTGAGCTCGCTCTCGGCTTTGTTGTGCGCCTTGATTTCACGAAACTCTTTGACCCAACTGCTCATATGGACGCCGTCGAGGTCGCAGTCCAAAGCATCGGCACTGACCCAAGTATCCCCGATCAAAATCGAGATCGCCCCAATGTCATGTGGATCGACCTTGATGCGCATCTGCCGTTTTGCGGATGCATGCCAAAATGCCTGAAGTTCTGGGCAGGTATAGTAGTTGCCAAAGACGTCGATGCCGCGTTTTGAAAGCTTGCGCTGCATTTCCACACCGACAGCGGATCTCACCGTGTGCCGGTCTGGCGGGGCATTGATGAAGTATTTTTCTTGAACTTCGGCCCAACAGTTCGCCGGCGTCTTAAAGTTCAGGCCGGTGTGCTGGTTATGGTGATAGAAGTCGACGAAGAAGATCGTCAGGATGCGTGCCAGCTCGTCATCGTCCAGAACCGCGCGACCTTCCGAGTCGTAGTCGCCTCTAGCGCTCGGTTTGTGAAACGCACGTCCGTACAGCCGTGTCAGAAGTTTAGAGTTGATCGTGCCGAAGACGCGTTCGATTTCGGCGCGCAGCTCTGGAATCTTGACTGGTGGAAAGAAAATGGTTCCGCCGAGCGCGGTCACAGCTGAAATGAACTCGTCGCTTGCAAACGCTGATCCAGTATCGCATGCGACCATGCCCAAGCCGCCGTGAAAGGACCAAAGCGACTCTGCGCCCATTGCCTTTGCAATATCCGTCTTGTCGCGGACAACCATCCGAAGCAGCTTGACCGCTTCTTCGGCGCTAGGTTTCTCGGCAACTCGAATACCTAATATGACGCGCGTGCGTGTATCGATGGCTGCGCAGATCCACCTACGTCCGCGTGGTAAGTTTTCCCTGACGAGCTTGGGCAGGTGGTCGTAAATGCCCAGGTTGGTAAAATACGTAAAGAGATCGACTTCGCATTCGTCGAACATGATCTCATCCATGGCGAACTGCCTGGGCCTTCCGCCGGCCGACAGTGCGAACTCCTTTCGCGCCGCATCTGCCCCGTGAAAGATGGCATAGAGCTCCGCTTGGTTCATCGCGGCAATCCGGCGTTCGATTGTGCGTTGCGACGGAACACCCAGAGCACCAATGCCTTCGAGCGCACGTTCCTCATTTAGTTCCATGAGCCGGTCAATGACCTGTCGCGCAATCTCTGCTTTGTTGTCCATCTCGCGAGATGCAATCGCCCGAACCAACTGCATAACAGCTGCTTCGGTCTCTTCATTGAATTTGGAGCCGATCTTTGTAGCGCGGAACCAACCGGGCGACAGGCTGAGCAGGTTGTACCCAAAACGCCTCAGGGTCGCGAATTTTGTGCGAATGGTTTTGCTACACGGGAGCTTACGGACGCGCATGTCTGTAAAGCCTTTGATATCGACGCCGATATTGTGCCTTTGCGCTTCGATCTCATTCATCTTTTCCTGAAGGGCGGCCTTCGCCATGGTTATGCTGGCGTCGGTCAATGAGATTTCGCCCGCGTCGTACATGGCTTTCACAGCCATGCAGATGATAAAGTACCAAATGGTTTTCTTACGAGCGGATTCTGATAGGTGATCCAGCGTTAAAGCTGGCATAGACGACGCCAGCTTTGTTTGGGTCAGATCGTAGTAGTCCCGGTCGTATCGCCATTGAGATGACTTCCGAAACTCCGTCAGTTGTTCATATGTGAAATGTTCAACTTGGCCGTTCTCGCCTTCCCTAAGCCAACTGGTCGTTGTCGCATCTTGCCCTAGAAATCTGTAGTGCGGAGGTTTCCCGATGAGGGCACGATCATTTGTAGTGAAATGAGGCTTCAGCATGATGGCACCCCCCGCTTTACGAGCGTCGGATAGTCAATGAGCCCGACCCTGATTTGGCGCAGGTCACCCCGAAAGACAGCTCGAACGACGGCGCGGTATGCTCGGCCAGCCATCGCTGTCCGCTTCACAAGTTGTTCGACCGTTATCGTGCCATCGAGTTTCGCTATTTCCGATGCGACAGCGGCATCAGCAACCGGATCATCTGTCTTTGAGAGCTGCTGGAAGCGTGCTGCATTCACAGCATCGTGTCGCTGAAACCCCGCATCAGTGAACAGTCGAACCTCATTCGCGAAGGGTTTGGGTGTCTGAGACGCAATGAGAGCAACTTCGCGATCAAAGTTTCGTCTCTGAACGAGTTCAAGCGGTTTAACAGCCCAAGCTGTCTTTGAACCATCCGTCCATGTGACGAGAAAATCGAAGAAGTGCTGAGCACGCTTCCCGTTTTTATCGACATACGGCATCGCTGGTGGTTGCTCCCATATGTCGAAGACATTGCCCTTTGATAGGATCAGCTGGATGAACATCAGTTCTAGCTGGCTCTCGAAAACGATGCGGCGCCACCACTGCTCGGAAGCGAGCCATACCGGGATGAACCCCCGGCAGCTGGTCCGAGATCGCATGGCAACCTTGCGGGTTGAGAGGCTAGGGAGGGGTTCGCGGTAGCCTGTGTCGGTCATAAGAGGGTGCATCATGGCCGTGCCTCCTCGAGATACGAGGACAGACGGAGGTATTCTTGGATTTCGTGATCTGCCAGAATCGGTTCCGGCAATACCGTCGGCTCAAGCAGCCGTTGAAGGTCGCGAATGTATGTTTCCTGCGTTGAGCGCAGGACTCGTGGTTCTGTAAACATGGAGTTCCCAGTTCAGCTTTGTTTGTGAAAAGAAATGCCCTGCGCGGACCGCAAAACGGCCGCGAAAAGCTTGACTTCTGACGCTAGAAATGGGATCAAATCCTAGAAGAAGGATGGATTTGATCTGTTCTAGAGGGCCCGGATGTTGACGCATCTGGGTCTTCGTCATTTTTGGGTTTTGATCTTAGGATCTGTGTTTCAGCGGATTACCCTCCTCATCGTATCTTTCAGGAAATAGTGCTTGAGGTGTCGTGCCGAGGCTCTTCGCAAGCTCGGCCTGTATAGCGTGGCTGAAGAAACGGCCTTGGCTACAACCTGTAGCCCCAGACCGGCTTCGCTCGGCGCGCGACGCAACGTCTGAAAAACTGACCCCGAGCTTCAGAAGTTCGATCCTGATTTGCGCATGCCTATCCAAATCAATGGCCAAGACGTAGAAATCCTTTTTCGTTTCCCGCTATGAGTCGAGCGTTGCCGATGGGCAGACCTTGCGGCCGAATTCGGCGCAATTCTTGCGCTAAACAAGTTCAGCTGGCAAGCTGCATTATTTTCTAAGCCACTGAATGTTATATGTTTATCTGGGGCGAACGCCGGGAATTGCTTGTGCCGGCTGCGGATCTAATCACGTTCTAAACCGGTATACATATACACAACGACTTCAGCGTGAGAACCTTCAGGGGCGAGGAATTGCCAACCTGTGATGGCGAGATGTGTTGATGTATATGTTTAAGTCAGCAGAAATTCTAAATGTGATCACACTTCGTATTGCTCCCAGATTGCGTCAGAGTGGCCCCTATTTTTCTCTCAAGACTAAGGGCAATTTTCTTGACTTCTCTCAACGTTAGGGCGGCAATATATGGGTTTTTGGGTGCCATTGGTTTCAATTGACGCCAAAACAAACCTGCACCACGCATGGATTGGTACCTGATTCGCTATGAGCTACGGCTGCATATTTCCGGTGAACAACCGCGCAAAGATTGGTGCGTAGGCGCAATCCTACTAGGCTTGCCGCGGTCGAGTGTTGTTTGCCATATTAAGATAGCGAGAAGCGTAGACACACTAGCTATTGCAGCGCTGCTCGCCTTAAGGACAAGCGGGCTCCAAAGGGCGGATTAGCGACCTTCGAGAAAATAGCAAATGTTCTCATGAACTCTGGAGGTACTACGCGACGGTCTTGGCTTGCATAATCGTGGGCTAAGCTCGTGGCGAAATTCAAAACATCAGGCTTCGATGCGTTAGAACGACTTTCCCTTCAAGAGGACTTCCTGGTTTGTTTCCACTCTGAATTCATCGGGATAGAGACCGCTCAACCAGCGTTTTAGAAGTTGCCAACGTCGCTCGACGTCGGTCTCGGTCACGCCACACTCTTCCACGAGCAGTTTGTGTGCTGCGAGATCGGTGAGACCTTTCTCTGACAGGTGATCCAGCTCGAAGTAGATCTGGGTATTCTTGAAGGTTGCCCGAACCGCTTTTTCAAATCCGGGCTGGTTTAGCCCCGGCGGCAGGCCGAGTGCCTTTAAGTCCGACACGGCTGACGCAAGTGCGCTTGCTGGCATTTGGTCTTCATCTCCAGAGTAGGCTTCCCACAATCCTGTCCACCTCGGGCACTCAGGCACCCATACGACGTCAGCTTGGGTTTCCTGCTCAATTTCTGTCCTTGGAATTGGAGTTCCCAGATCTCGTAGCCGTGCGGATTCAGCTTCTAGCGCGTCACGCATCTCGGAAGTTGCTTCAATACAATGATCCAATAATTCATCCCACCATGCATCTAACCCGTGCTCAGCGGCATTAAGCTCGACGAGCAATTCGACATTTGACGGGGTACGCCAACCTAACGCTGTTTGGGAGAGATTGGCAGAACCGACCAAACACGACTGATCCGCCGCGAAGAACTTTGCATGCAAGTGAGTGTGAATCAAAAACTTCGCGCCATATCGCTGACGCAGAAGGTCGAACACCTCCAAGTCACAAACACCTGCTGCGATATCCTCTGGCCGCATACGGGCAACACAAGTCACTGGGACTCCGTCAGGTATCGCGAGAAGTGCCCGTTCTAAAGCATAAGCTTTGACGAACGGCGCAGCGATCCGAACGCGTTCTTGCGCGTCGCAAAGGAGTGTTAGCAGGCGATCGCCGATCCTCAAGTCTATCCCTCATCTTCTTCGCGCAAGAACACTTTGGTCATTTTCCCCCATTCCTGGCGCATTTCCATGAGGTCGTCGTGCTTTTGGGTTTCTTCCAATTCGTAACGTGCCCAAGCGGCAAAGAGGAGCTTCAAGGTGTCAGATGCGCGATGCACACGATCAATTAGGTCCGCATCCGTATCGTCTTCAGTATCCGGATCAAGCGCCTCGAGGAGCTGTTCGTAGATCGGATGGTTTGTGTTGAAAGTGATCTTTGTCAGGTCGCCGAATTGCTTTGTCGAAAAGAAGTGATGCCCATCCAGATGCCCGGTCGAAAACTGCACCTTTCGTTCTCTGCTTACGATTGCGTCGACGATGTTCTTTGCATCTTCAGATGAGTAGTGGTCATTCTCGGTCAGGTCGTTTTGAAGATTGTCTTTATCGTCTTCCGTGAAACCGGCTTCGTCAGTTGGGGCAGCATGTCCCGTCTTGGCACGTTCGCGGAACTTGTCAGAAGCTTGGTCCTCTACATCAGGATCGTCGTGTCGTTTCTGGGTGCTGCGTTTCCCCTTTGTTTGGCCTTTGATCCGTCGGCGAATTTCATCCAGTTGCTCTTGGATGTACTCGGAAATGTCGATCAGCAATCCGCGTGGATCGCCATTGGCTAAAATCCTCTCCCTGAACGCAGACTTCTTCTCCCCAGGCTCAGCTTCTTCCTCCCAGTCAAACTGGGCCATGGCAGCAAACGTGTTGGCGTGTTGCTTGTTGTTCGTAACGCCAAACATCTCATCTAGAGCTGATGGAAATTCCACCTCAACTCCCCACCAACGTTCTCTCGGGTCGTAGCCGATCGTCCAAGCCTTATCGAGTTCCAGCTCGCGCCGTTCTCGCACAACGGACACGCCGACGTTCTTCGCAGCGTGTTTCCCGTATGAAGTTGACCCGCGATCACCGGTTGAACCACGCAAGACCGTTTCATCCTTTGCCCAGCTGATGCGGACTGAAACGATATGCTCCTTGCCGTCCAAGGTGATGGTGAAGTTTTGATCTCCTTCACCCCAGGTCTGGAACATTGGCAGATTATCAAAGGGTGCCGGAGTTGAAGACTCTTGAGTGAGATAGAGCGGGTCATTGACGCGTGTGTCGGCGTCGAAGGTCGTTTCGCCCTCATTGTAGGCAGCCAATCGAATAGTGAGATCGCCTGCCTCAATGAACTTTCGGTACATTCGGCCGATCAGGTTTTCTGTATTTTCTAAGGTGGCCTTCGCACCGCGCCACTGCAGGCGATGATCATCAAAATTGGTCCACAGGACGAGGGTTCCGGTTGTCCCAAAGAGTTCTGAGCGTTCGCGCCATTCAGATGGAACTGCTTTCTCAATCGGTTTCGGGACCGCCTTCAATCCGCCGGCCTCGATTTCGTCGACATCAAGGTAGGTCCACATCGCATTGTTGGGACCTGCCTGCCATGACCAGACTTCCAGGCGTCTGCACTGAGAGATCGAGGAGTTTGGCAAGCCCATGCCGAACCGACCGATCCCTTTGCGGTCCTTTAGGTGCGTCCCGTTCCCAAATTGCAGAGCAATCCGCAGCGTTTCGGGCGTCATGCCCTCGCCATTGTCAAGCACCGCGATCTGCTCGATCCTCCGGCTCTTACGCTGATTGACCTGCTTCATGACTTCGACACATATAACGTCCACTTGGCTGGCATCGGCCTGGACAGAATTGTCTATGAGTTCCGCGAGAGCGTAGTCGGTGTTGCGATATCCGCTGTCCCGCATTGCCCTGACAGCGAGTTCTGGCGGAATGATCTCCGCATGAATAACAGTCTCAGGGTCTTCAGATTGCTGGTTCATCCCAAACATCCTCCCAGTTCGAAAAAGCCTCTGTCACCGATCCGAAGCCGGGAAGGCTTGGGTCAGTAACAGTGATAATCTCAGCTTCTTCATTCCCTCCAGCCCGGACACCGCGTGTCGCTCGTCCGACCATCTGGCTATAAAGAACAAGTGAGCGTGTCGGCCGCGCAATGATTGCGCAGCTTGTGCGTGGCGCATCAAAACCCGTTGTCAGAACCCCGAAATTCAACATTACAATTTTCTTGTTCGAGTTTGACTTGTAGCGACGAATGCGGCGATCACGCTCGGAGCTTTCAGTCTCCCCAGACACAAACACTGCTTCAACATCTTTGACAGTGAGCATTGCTTGCAGAAGCCTGGCATTCTCGACGGAGGGCGCAAAAACAATGATCCGGTCATGTCTATTTGTAGCGTCTAAGATTGTGGCTAGAACCGCTTCGGTCCTTGCAGCATCCAGACCAATTTTTTCGAGAAGCTCGGCTGACAAGTCTGGATCGTCGTTCAGTGACACTTCGTCAGACTTCTCAAGTTGAACGGATGACGGTGCCTCAAGCTGATGAAAAACGGGCCGTGCGAGGTATTTCTCACTCATCAAGAACGACACTGGATCATCATACCCTTCGACCTCCAGCAGTACTTTCTGCCCATCAAAGAAATCAGAGAGACGCTTGTCCTCCTCAATCTCTGACCAACTGCGGCCCGGTGTTGCGGTTAGACCGAGAAGCGCATTTTGTGGCCGCTTGGAGTAAAGCGCTTGCAACACATTTGCATATGTCGGCGCGATGGCTTGGTGCGCTTCATCAATAACGATCAGCGAAGCGCGATCCGCAATCGTCAAAAAGGTCGTGGCATCTCTTGAGTCCAAGCTCGCCATCTTGGCGAGACCCGCCACAAGAACGCCGTCGCGTAGTTCTTCAAGCGAGGCGCGTCTGTTTCCCCAAAACCGCACGAGTTGCACGGACCGATCTCCGAGAGGTTGCCATGCTTTCTCAAACTCTTCGGCGGCCTGGTCCAAGAGTTCTCGGTTTTGTGCCAACCAAACGACAACCGTTGGTCCATACTCGCGCAGATGTCGTGAAACGAGATGCATCGCCGTTCTTGTCTTACCGGCCCCTGTGGGCATGTGAAGAACGGTTTTGCGAGGCGCTCTTGACAGCGCGTCGGCGACTTGCCGTGCTGCTACACGCTGGTGATCAAAAAGTCCGTACGTGGCAACGGCGTCAAAAGAGGTTGGACTAGTTGCTTTAGGAGCTCTTGGGTCCTCGACGATCCCGAAGAAGTCAAAGAGAACCTCCAGGTTTGAGTGTTGGATAGACTTTCCAATCGCGTCGTATGGGCTGCGTTCAGCCTCTACTCCCAGCTTCACACAGAGTTCGCGTGCCTTGGCCAACGGCAAGAGCCTTATCAGCTTTGCTCTTGTAGAAGAATCCTGAAGCGCTTCTGCGGGGTCAATCGTAGCAAGCGCAATTCTATTGGCTTCTGATGTTTCCAACAGACCTGGAGACATGCGTTCGATCAGGTCTCTCGCTGATTTCGGGAGAAGCGCACTGACTGACTTTGGCTTTGCCGACGACAGCACGTCCGTAACTGAAATTCCTGGAGCACTTTGCGACAAGCTATCGGCCTCGATCGTTACCACCCATCAGTTCAGATGACCTGCTTCGGCAAGTCAATCTCCTCAACACCGAGCGCCTTCGAATAACGCTCGGTCAGGTGTTTCTCGGAATAAGATGAACAACCGACCATGTAGCATAGGACCTCCCGTAAGGTCACTTTATGCGCATTCAAAATCGTTTGGGTGCTGGTGTCCCACATCAAGCCAGAAAACGGTTCGGCGCTCAATGTTCGTGGTAGCTTTGACGCGATTTGGACGGCTTCAGACAAAGAATGGTCCTTCGAGAGTTTTGCGATAATCTCAACGAATATCTGGATTCCGATAGGCCGGAACAACGCGCTGCCCCCGTGACTGCCTCGATACTTCCTAACCACCGCCTCCGTATCCTTGGCGCGGAAAAACTCGTCAATCTCTTCAAAGTTTTTTCCGAGTGTAGAAAAGAACTTCTTTGAGAACTCGAAGAATTCATCGAGCCTATCATCACTTGGCCTGAAGTTTTTTAGGGTTGGGGATGTCTCTTTCACAGGCGAGGGAATCTTGGTGAAAACAGTCTTTAGAACGTCGTATAGGTTGCCAATCGTTGTAAGACTCTCAAAGTTGCTACTCGGCAGATTATTGTTTGCGACGAAAGCTATGCGGCTTTGCCCAAAGTTCTTGGTTGTTTCAATAAGCCGGCGCGCGCAAATGGCCATCACATCGTCCTCATCCAGAGCTATGATATCGCCTTTCGAGACCGGTTTTGCTGTCTTGTTTAGGGTGGTGAAGAGGCGCCTGGTACGCTCGTGCCCTTTCGAACTTTGCTTGTGAGCTACAAAGATGACTGACAACTCATCGACCGGATCTTGGTTTAGTCCGTCACGAATGGCTTTCTTAATTCCCGCCAACCTGTGCTGACCATCGATAGCAAAGAGCTTTTCATCGCCTCTTAGTGTCAGGAAACCGACCGAGGCAACCGCCTCTTCTGACAACTCCACTTCATCTAAGGAATTGTCAGAAGCACTGACCCCCGCGACCGCGTACCAATTTGGTTGACCATCGTAAGTTGCAATAACCAGAGAGTTGAAGAACCGTTCTGGCTGCTCGTGAATGTATCGAGCGATTTCTTTGCTTCTGGTCGACTTCAAACGTCTTTGGATCATATCTGACAGCTGCTTGTTCTTGTGAACTTCGTTAGCGTAGGAAACCCGCTGCCCGACTTCAGACATTTTCATCAAAGCGGAGTAATATACCCAATCACCCATTATTCCCCGAAGAGCAGGAAGAGCGATCTTCTGACTTTTTGGTGCCTTGCTCATTGGAACGCGCTCCTCTTTTGCTTTAACTCAATGTCGAGGTCTCCTTGCGAAAACGGCGGCAAAAGAGCGTTGTTCAGTGCCTTTTCGATGGCTTCGAGGGTGTCTGAATCAACGTCGTCGTCAACCGCCGCGAAGTAGAAACACAGTACAGAATGCCAGGTCCCGATCATTCTTGCTATCTTCGGGCGCTTTTTGACGGATCTTGCGTTCAGATAATCGCGATATCGAGCGCGCAGATGTCTGTCGGACTTCCGCCCCGCAATACCTATATACATGACGTAGTTATGCGGCGGCAAAATCCCGTTCTTGTTGCAAGCAACAAATGCATAAACACCTCTCCGATCATTTGGAATGTCATCAATCTGGTCAGGGCCGTAAGGGATCTGCGACCAGCAGAGTCCGTCAATGCCAAACTCTTCTGACACCATTCGTTCTGGTGAAAGGTTGAAACGCACTTCGAACTTGGCAATCTCTTTTGTTGCGTCATCTGCGAAGTCTTCAAGGGACTTTAGATCCAACTACTCTGCCTCTTCTTAGGCTCACATTTGGTGCGATAACTAATTTAACAAAAATGCCTTGGGTACAAATGCAATCACGCGACTTCACTTATGACAGGTTAAACATGCCTTTGCGGCTCCGCCATAGATATCATCCAGATCTATCTCTGTTTCTGGACGTAGTGGATTAGATTGCATCCGGGACTTGGCTCTCGCCAACCGCTTTTGATGTTCGTCTCTAATCTGCATTTGCCGCGCCGGCTGCTCTAAATCGGTCAAAGACTCGCCCTGGCTCCATGTGAACGGCGAACCATGCTCCAGCGCGGTTTTCTCGTAGCGCTTGGCTTCTTCAAAAGCTTCCGGATGCTCTTCCTTAAGCCGGACCCACTCGATCTTCTGCTGAAAGAAACAGAACGTGCATCCGCTCCTGCTGCGCCAATTGTAGTATTCGGGAAGGCCTAGCCCGGAACCTTCAAGGATCTCGATGACCCCAGGCTTGTCAATGTTCGCGTCCTTGAAAGGTAACCGTACGAACAACTTTTCTTTTTTCGACTGATATCCTTCACGGTACTCTTCGTCACTGCGAATGGCGACGTAAGAAACTACTGTATCACCGGCTTCCAAGAACTCGCGAACCCATTTCTCGAACGGCCGAAGCTTCAGCTGCCGCGTACACCACCGGGATTGCGCGGATGGGAGATAGCTTTTGTAGCTCTTCAACCAAAAATCGAAGTCACGATCTGGGTTGAGACGCTGGATCGGCTTGCCGAGATACCCCTCTAAGCGGGTCAGATATTCATATACCTCGGGCAGTTCTTTCCCGGTGTCAGTAAAGAAGTAGTCGATGTCGATCTCAGGGTGGCGTTGGCGCATGAAGATTGCGAGCGCAGCACTATCGCGCCCACCCGACAGACCCAAGACATGGCGTGTTTGGCTCATGCACGTTCTCCAACGCGGCTTTTGTCGTTCGCATTGAGATACTTGGACGTCACTTCGATAAGTGCGGCCAAGATAACCTCACGACGCTGCTGGTCTGCTTCGCTGAGTGCCCGATCCAAGTTTTTGGCAAGTGTCTCTACGTCACCCCAATCAACATCGGCGACCTGGATCTCCTCGAAGAGCGAATGAGGCATGTCTTCTTTGCCCATGACAACAGCCATTGCGTGGCGACCATCCTTCCGACCCTTCACCCGGGCCATGGTTTCGGTCTTCAAGAAGTCAGTCGCCAACTCCGTTAGACCGACGGCAGCCCGTTCGCGGTCACTGTCATTCCAATCTCGCGGAAGCTTATTGATGGCGACGCCCGCCAAGCCTTCCATGTCCTCGCGGGTTCCATGAAACTGCGTCAACCTACCGACAAACGCCTCAAGACGCAGATCTCCTCCAATATGCCGAATGTTGTCAGCGCGATCACGAAGTGCCTGATATGACTCTTCGGATTGACTGCGCGCGTCGAGCTCCCGCAGCATCAAGTCCTTTAGATCATCAAGGATCTTCGGGTAGGCAGCTCTCATTTCAGCGAGCGCGTCTCGGAGCAACACCGCAGTTGCGTTTGGATCGAAGCTACCATCGGCACGGGGTTCTGTCAGTTTTGGCAGATCATCAAACAGGAGCTTGTTTGGATCACTCGCGCGCTTGAGAATTTCGCGAACCTTCAGCGTTTTGGGAGACAACGACTGGGTTCGAGATGTCCAAGGGACCAGTGCGTCAAATTCACCGATTATGGTTCGCGCGACAATGAGTGGTTGTACTTCGCCCTTAATCTTCAGAAGGCTGCCCAAAGTCTTCAGCGTCTCCCCAACAAAACCCTGCATCTCCACGCGTCGCAGCTGAATATCTTTGCTATCTCTTGCAAGAAATTCCACGCAAAGTTCATTGAAACTGGCCTGAAAGACACCTTCCCCGTAGACGGCCACGCGATCTCGGCGCGAAAACACATAGGCTGTCAAAAACACCGGCCCGAGCCCATTTTTCAAGCCAATCGGAGCTTCGCCCCACGCACGAATGATCTCGTCGGCGCCGACTGTGCCCTTCCGAGACGCCAATAGATCGTCAGCACATCGCCAAAGCGGTGCCAGTGTGCTTTCTGGAGTTGGCGGGAGATACGTTCCGTCACGGTGAACCCCAGACTCCTTCAGCAAGGAGATGTACAGGCCACGCTCGGCGGGGTAATTCTTTCCACCGAAACCAAGGTCGTCCTCCATACCTCGCATTGCCATGCGCTTCATAAGCTTTGTGCGTGCGCTCACAGCATTCGAAGATGGGTCTGAGCAGTTCAGCAGCTCATTGCGGATCAGCGGGGCATCAGGATAGATGCGATCTGCGAGATCGGACAGTTGTTCGTTCAGGCGACGTTTGGTCAGCTTATGTGGCTTGCCATTTGCGACATACCAATCGCACTCATTGATTAGGCTATGCAGGAACGCCTCAATGCGTTGGCGAACATCCGAAGATCGGGCATCGATTTCTTTGCGTGCAACAGGGTCGCCTTGCAGTTCAGGAAACCTTCTTTCAAGAGCATTGAGACCCTCAAGCTCGCGAGCGAGGTCGAGCAGTTTCGACGCCTCAGAGTGGTGACCGACGATTTGTGGAAATTCGGGATGGGCTTTCGCTGCGCGCGTGCATCTGTCGCGTGTTTCTTTTTGACCCTCACCGGCCATGGGTAGAGCAAAGACGACGCGTCCAATGATATCTTGCACGATTTTCGGCAGTTTTACGTCATCCAGTGCTTCGACAGGTTCGATCACCATTTCAAACCAGCGCATGGCACCAGTCTCTTCGTGATGCCGCTTGGCAAGCATCGGCTGCAAGTCTGCAAGCGCTCGGACCAGATCGACGTCGAGTTCTCTCGTTTCGGACAAGACTTCTTCGAGGCGAGCTTCGACGTCGAAGTCTGATCCCGCATAAAGGACGTAGCTGCCTACGTGTTTTCTAAAAACGATCTCCGACTGTTCTTCAAGGCGGGCCAGCGCGGTCTCAACGTCAACACGACGAGTTTGGTTGAGCGCAAGCGCTAGGGTGTCGAGATCAGACACAAGCCCTGATCGCTCTTTGAGTAGCTCGAAGATTGCTATCGTCTTCAAAACGGCTTGTTCCGTTTCGCCTGCGCTCCGAGCAATGCATCGCTCCAAAACATCATGTGCTAAGGCCCACCGGCGTGCGTCAGCAGACGACAGGATCGCAGCTTCGAAATTTGATTGAAGGTAGTCCCACAACAAATGAGGAGGGTAGTAATCAGCGGCCAAATCTCTTGCGAGCGCATCCTGCAGACCAAAGGGTTCTGCCGAGCTCAAGAATGAAAACACACTCCGTTGGTTTTGCCCAAACCGCCTCCGAGAGAGTGGGCCTACAAGGCATGCGGTCAAAGGATGCAGCGGCGCAGTCCGAGCGAGTTTGCCGGCCATCCGCTTCGCTTCTGTTTTCTTCCGCAATGGCCGCAACTGAGCAACACATTCTTCTGCCAGAGGCAGGGCTTTTCGGACAGCGCGTTCGTGACCTAAAGCTTCCCCTATGAGTTCTACGGTTTCTTCAAGAGACACGGATATCGATATATCGACGAACCGACCTTGAATCTTTGCCCAGGAATCTCTGGCTTTGCGTCCGAGGCGTTCCGCATATTCTTCAAACGCTTGGTGCAAAACGCCAAGGAAAATGAACCGTCCTTGGCTTCGAGCTGCGAGTTCGGCAATGTCTTGAAGAAGATGCAAGTCGCCGTCTCCTTCGGCGGCAGCTTCGAGCCCACGCCCCAGCTCATCCATGATGAGAAAGAGACATCGGTTCTTGGTTCTGGCTTCGATCTCCCGCAAGATATCAGATGCGCTGGATGGTCTCGGCAGATCCAGGAGTTCCGCTAATTGGTCAGACATGGACCGCCGCTCGGTCACCAGCGGCAGCACATCCCATCGGGATGGGAAGTACGGGAGCGCGGACTTCAAAGCGTTGAAAACGTCATCTCCGAACAGATCAGCTGCCCGCTCTCTGACCGGCTTTGCTGCGCCGAACAAACACGCGAGCGCAACAGCCAAACTTGATTTGCCTCCACCATAAGGCCCTGTCCATGTGAAAGCGCCTTGTTCAGTTTCGGCCACATGCGATGCCATAAACTTTACGGCCACTTGAAAAGATGCGGGGCAATGGAAGCCATCTATTGCGGTTGCCGACGCAAAGTCTGTGTCGAGCCGAACCGACCGTCTAAACCTCGGCGTTATCGTCGCCATCTCGCTCATGTTGCAACCTGCACTCGACTGCGACTCAGGGCATCTTTCAGGACGCGGCGCTCAGTCTTCCTTGATCGATCTTTGTGGCGAATGATCTGCCGCAGCCCCGCTGTTTCGGACCAAACGAGAGACCCGTCTGAGCTCTCATCAAGCCGTTCTAGACGCTCAACAATGTCATCCTCGTCCAGAAGAAAAGCGCGCCCCGGGGAGCCAGGGGCGTAGGCGGCGTTTTCAAACGTCATCGTCGCTTGATTTGGTGAAAACTGCCCCCAAAAATCTTTGAAACAATATAAGAAGACAGAGTCCGGCAATGACGGTTTTCGGCCACGAGACAAACGCGAGCGCGTTTTGTCCATAGGCCTTATCAAACCAAGCTCCGCGAGAATGGAGTCACCCGCTTCACTCGATCCGCGTCCGCCGACGTAACTCCTGAGCAGACATTGAAGGTCGCGGTCAACTGTCGTCGGCGCCACGCGGCTCCACCCACATTCCAGAGCAAGTTTTAGCAGCTGCTCTTCGATGTCTTTTCGCACAAAGCTTCCGCCCCGGTACTCGTTGAAAAGCCAATAAGCCGACGTCAGCCTAGGGCGTGAGACTAGGTTCCAATGAATCAACCATAGAGATGCATCTTCCTCAAGGAACGGATCTGTTCCATTTTTTCCAAAGAGCAAGTCGCCAAGCCATGTTGTTACTAGGCCATCTTCAGTCTCTTCGAGCACACCTGCGGCAGTCGCCCAATATCTGATTGCACCGACCATGTTTCGCCCCACGCCAAAGCGCGCGATGGAATCCGGATCCCTGAAAACATGAACTGCGGCCTTTGCGGATGGCGCATCATTGACCGCGCGATATGCTTTCTGCAGCCACCCATATCGCAATGGGAAAGTCTCATGGCCTGAGAAGGTGGGGCGATAGCCATCGGATTTGAGGTTTTCCATGCTTGCGTGACCTGCTGGGGATGTCATCCAGTATACAAATCAGTTATACACGTTCTGGATACTTCGTCCAGTATTGGGGCTGACATGCAGGTTGGTGAAACGATCTACTTCGACTACCAAGCGTCGACACCCGTCGACGACCGGGTCGTTGAGGCGATGTCAAATGCGACAATGACGTTGTTTGCCAACCCACACTCGGCAGATCATGTCCTCGGATGGCAAGCCGCTGCCGCAATACAGAATGCAGCTCAACAAGTCGGAAATCTCTTTGGATTACAGGGTGATGACGTTGTTTTTACGTCAGGCGCAAGTGAAGCCAATGCCATGGTTTTTCGTGCGACTCAGGGCATTGCAGAACGTTCGAACCGCAAAGAAATCCTCATCGGTTCTGGTGATCATTGGTCTGCCCTGAATGAGGCGGAAAACGTTGGCCTGATCGTCCGTCATATTGCGCTCGATAGCAACGGTGCGCCCGATGCCAATCATCTAAAAACTCTCATTAACGAACAAACGGCACTCGTATCGATCGTTGGTGTGAACAATGAAAACGGCGCTATTGCGGATCTCGACGCGATTGCCGAGGTCTGCTCGCAACATGGTGTCTTGTTCCACGCCGATCTGTCTCAAGCTCCGTTGGCGCTGGATGTCGACCTGCTCGAACATGATATCGGGCTCGCCACGATCTCCGCGCATAAGCTCTACGGTCCGAAGGGGGTAGGGGCTCTGTTGACCTCGCCTGGGATTTCCAAGGTATTGAAGCCTGTTATCTTAGGCGCAGGCCAACAGGCTGGCCTGAGAGGTGGAACGCAGCCAACCGAGCTCATTGTGGGATTTGGAGAGGCTTGTCGAATTCTTTCTGAAACCGGTGCATCTGAGCGAATGCGCGTTGCGAGTTTGCGGGATAGCTTCGTGCGGCGACTTGAAGAGAGGCGTCTTGCCGTGCTGGTTGGCGATCTAAATGATCGGCACCCGGGCAACGCACTAATGCGGTTTCCCGGGTTGGAGGCGTCTGATCTCTTGGCGCGTTTTCAGCCGAAGATCGCAGCCTCTTCTCAATCAGCGTGTTCTTCCGGGTCCGTTGAGCCATCCCATGTACTGCGCGCAATGGGTTATTCCGAAGACTTCGCCAACGAATGCATCCGATTTAGCTTTGGTCGTTTTTCTACAGTGGAACAAGTGAAAGCGGGCGTCGCCTGCATATCAGATACGATTGCAGCCGATCTGGGGCTTGGCTTACTATGACTTGTCCCGCTCAACGACGCCCGCCCAGATGATTTGAGTCCGAAAAATGCAGTATATTTCGGGTACCCGAAGCTTTGCTCAGCTTACAAAGAAAGGACGAAAACCTGTCGTAAAAGAACGATCAGGTGTCATGTGTCAGCTCTGAAGCAGTGGTGAGCCGTGCAGGGTTCGAACCTGCGACCCACTGATTAAAAGTCAGTTGCTCTACCAACTGAGCTAACGGCCCACTAGGCGGCCTATCTAGAAAGGGTCGCACGCAGGGTCAAGCCGATTCTCGGATGTTTTCCTGCGACATACTGGATTCCGCAAGGGCCCGGCGTTATATGCGCGCCATGGCAGATATGGCGACCTCTCATTGGCCCTTCATGAAGATGCACGGGGCAGGCAACGACTTTGTCGTGATTGATGGGCGCGTGTCACCTGTCAACCTGACCGCACCCCTGGTTCGGGCACTGGCGGACCGCCACATGGGTGTCGGATTTGACCAATTGGCCCTGATCACCGACGGCGCGGATCTGAAGGTCACCTTCTACAACGCCGATGGGTCGCAGTCGGCGGCGTGTGGCAACGCCACACGGTGCATCGCGGCGCGCGAATTGGACCAGCGCGGCGCCGACAGCCTGCAGATCGAGGTGACGGGCCGTGGCACCCTCACCGCCGTGCGGAACGCCGATGGCAGCACGGCCGTGAATATGGGCCAACCCCAGCTGGAGTGGCACGACATCCCGCTGGCGCGCGATGTGGACACTCTGGCCTTGCCGATCGACGGTACGCCTGTTGCCACCGGCATGGGCAACCCGCATTGCACATTCTTCGTGAAGGATGTCGCCGCCGTGGACCTGGCGACACTTGGCCCGCAGATCGAACATCACCCGCTGTATCCGCATCGCACAAATGTCCAGTTCGCCCAGGTCATCGGCCCGGACCACTTGCGTATGCGGGTCTGGGAACGGGGCACGGGCGTCACGCTGGCCTCCGGCTCTTCATCATGTGCGACGGCGGTTGCGGCGGTGCGGCGCGGCCTGACAGGGCGCAAGGTCCGGATCGACCTTGACGGTGGCACCTTGCAGATCGACTGGCGCGACGATGGGGTCTGGATGTCCGGCCCCACGGCCCATGTGTTCGACGGCCGGCTGACGGCCGACTTCCTGAACAACCTATGACCGCGCCCGTCTTCTCCAACCATGGCTGCCGCCTCAACGCCTATGAAACCAAGGCGATGGAAGAACTGGCAGCGCAGGCCGGGGTGCAGAACGCGGTTGTCGTGAACACCTGCGCCGTCACGGCAGAGGCGGTGCGCAAGGCCCGCCAGGACATCCGCAAGCTGCGGCGCGCGCATCCCGATGCCAAGCTGATCGTCACGGGGTGCGCAGCCCAGACCGAACCCGACACCTTCGCACAGATGGACGAGGTGGACGCGGTCATCGGCAACACCGAAAAGATGCAAGCGGGCACGTGGGCGGGCCTTGCGGGCGACTTTGGAACCGAACCGGTGCAGGTCGACGACATCATGTCGGTGACCGAAACCGCAGGGCACCTGATCGACGGGTTCGGCACCCGCAGCCGCGCCTATGTGCAGGTCCAGAACGGCTGCGACCACCGCTGCACCTTCTGCATCATCCCTTACGGACGCGGCAATTCCCGCTCGGTCCCGGCAGGGGTCGTGGTGGACCAGATCAAGCGGCTGGTGGATCGCGGCTTTAACGAGGTCGTCCTCACTGGCGTCGATCTGACATCCTGGGGCGCGGACCTGCCGGGCACGCCCCAGCTTGGTGATCTGGTGATGCGCATCCTCAAGCTGGTGCCTGACCTGCCCCGCCTGCGGATCAGTTCGATCGACTCCATCGAGGTGGACGAGGCCCTCATGCAGGCCATCGCCACGGAACCCCGGCTGATGCCACACCTGCACCTGTCGCTGCAACATGGCGACGACCTGATCCTCAAACGGATGAAGCGGCGGCATCTGCGCGACGACGCCATCCGCTTTGCGCAAGAGGCGCGCGCGCTGCGGCCCGACATGACCTTTGGCGCGGACATCATCGCGGGTTTTCCGACAGAAACCGAAGCGATGTTCGACAACGCGCTCAAACTGGTCGGGGACTGCGACCTGACGTGGCTGCATGTCTTTCCCTATTCCCCGCGGCCCGGCACGCCAGCCGCCCGCATGCCGCAGGTAAACGGAAAGACGATCAAGGACCGGGCGGCCAGGCTCCGCGCTGCGGGCGACGCACAGGTGGCAAGACACCTCGCCGCGCAACAGGGCAAACGCCATCATGTCCTGATGGAAAACCCGAACCTCGGCCGCACCGAACAGTTCACCGAAGTCACCTTCGACACACCGCAGTCCGAGGGGCAGATCGTCACGGCCACCATCACGGGACATACGGACAGGACACTGACAGCTTCTTCTGGCTGAAAATACTTCGGGGGGCGGCGGCACGCCGCGGGGGCAGCGCCCCCTCGAACGCCAGACCGCCGCGCATCCACGACAACAGCATGACGCGCATATCGCATGGCGCAAGCGCCCTGCACCAAATGAAAAAGCCCCGCCAAAAAGGCAGGGCTTTCAAACGTCACATCAGCAGGCGTTTACTTCGCCTTGTACCGCGACTTCACCGGCGCCCACAGACGCTTGTTTGTCAGGTACAGCAGAACCGACAGGATCGTAAGAAAGATCACACCGACAAAGCCGGCCTGCTTGCGGGCCATCAGCTTCGGCTCGGCAGTCCACATCAGGAACGCGGACACGTCTTCCGACAGGCTTTGCAGGTCCGTGGCGGCACCATCCGCAAATTCGGTGTCATCCCCCCACAACGGCGGCGCCATCGCAATCCAGCCCCCGGGGAAATACTTGTTCTCATACAGAACAGCCCCGGCTTCTTCCTTCTCTTCCCCGGTATAGCCGGTCAGAATTGCCGTGATGTACTCGGGACCGCCCATGCCGCTGACCAGCTGGTTGATGCCCAGACCGTACGGGCCGTGGAACCCGGCACGGGCCTTGGCCATCAGGCTCAGGTCGGGCGCGTTTTCCAGGTTCGAGCCAGGGAAGTGATCGTTCGGAATGGCCGGACGAAAATCATCAATGGCCGGGTCAAAGACCTCGTAGAACTCGGCATAGGCGCGCACCTGATCCGCGGGCAAGCCGGGGCCATCATCATCACCCAATGTCCGGATCGGCACATATTGCAGACCGTGGCAGGCCGCGCAGATCTCGGTGTAGATCTGCAGACCGCGCTGCAACTGGTTCTGGTCGAATGCGCCAAACGGCCCGTCATGGGCAAAATCGACATCGGGCACGTTCTTGGCTTCGCCGGCGGCGAAGGCGCCGGTGGTCAGTGCGAACACTGCCACCAGGCTTGCTGCAAGGTTCTTCAACATCTGCAGTCTCTCCTTATTCCGCAGGCTGGGTCGCGGGGGCGGCCGAACCGCTGTCCCCCTTGCCCATCTTCGCGGCAAAGTCTTCTTCGATGGTCGCAGGCTGCGCGTTCGGCTTCTCGATCACGCCCAGCAGGGGCAGAATGACCAGGAAGTAGACGAACCAATAGGTCGACGCGATCAGCGCGATCGTGTTGTACGGCTCTTCCGCCGGGCGGGCACCCACCCACATCAGCACGAAGAAGTCGACAACCAGCAGGGCAAACCACCACTTGAACATCGGGCGATAGCGACCCGAGCGCACGCTCGATGTGTCCAGCCACGGGGCCAGCGCCATCACGGCAATCGCGCCAAACATCGCCAGCACCCCGAAAAAGTCGGCCTGGATGATGCCACCGCTGATGAAGGTCGCGAACTGCACGATCCACACATCGGGGGTAAAGGCACGCAGGATCGCGTAGAACGGCAGGAAGTACCATTCGGGCACGATGTGCGCAGGCGTCGCCAGCGGGTTCGCCTCGATATAGTTGTCGGGGTGGCCCAGATAGTTCGGCATGAAGCCCACGATGGCAAAGAACACCACGAGGATGATCGCCAGCGCGAACAGGTCCTTGATCACGAAATAGGGCCAGAAGGGCAGCGTGTCTTTTTCGGCCTCTTCCTTGGACGTGCGGCGCACCTCGACCCCGGTGGGGTTGTTGTTGCCCGTGGTGTGGAACGCCCAGATGTGGACGATCACCAGACCGGCAATCACGAAGGGCAGCAGGTAATGCAGGCTGAAAAAGCGGTTCAGCGTGGAATTGTCCACGGCAGGTCCGCCCAGCAACCAGGTTTGCAGCGCATCACCGATGAACGGGATCGCACCAAACAGGCCGGTGATCACGGTCGCCCCCCAGAAGGACATCTGACCCCAGGGCAGAACGTAGCCCATAAAGGCGGTGCCCATCATCAGCAGGTAGATAAGCATCCCGATGATCCACGTGATCTCGCGCGGGGCCTTGTAGGACCCGTAGTACAGACCGCGGAATATGTGGGCATAGACGGCGACAAAGAACAGCGACGCGCCGTTCATGTGCAGATACCGCAGCATCACACCGCCATTCACGTTGCGCATGATATGCTCGATCGAGGCAAAGGCCTCATCGACATGCGGCGTGTAGTGCATCGCCAAAACGATGCCGGTGATGATTTGCAGCGCCAGACAGAATGTCAGAACGATGCCCCAGATCCACATCCAGTTCAGGTTCTTCGGCGTCGGGATCATCAGCGTGTCGTACATCAGGCCGACAATCGGCAACCGCTTGGCCAGGCCCTTTTCCCAGGCCGCCTTCGGTTCATAATGGTCGTGAGGAATTCCAGCCATAGTGTCTCTCCCTTAACCGAGTAGGATCGTGGTTTCGTCCACGAATTCTGCTGCAGGAACCGGCAGGTTGCGTGGCGCGGGGCCGCGACGGATCCGTCCTGCCGTGTCATAGTGCGACCCGTGGCAGGGGCAGAACCAGCCACCAAAGTCGCCCGCATCGCCCAGGGGCACACACCCAAGGTGCGTACACACGCCCTGCATCACCAGCCATTCGCCCGCTTCGTCCAGGGTCCGGTTCGCGTCGTCAGCGGGCGCTTCGCCGATGTTTTCGTTCCGTGCCAGGCCGTCCGGCAGATCATCAACCGGAACCGCGCGGGCGGCGTCAATCTCATCCTGCGTGCGGCGCCGGATAAAGACGGGCTTGCCCAGGAACAGAACGGTCAGCTGCGTGCCCGGCTCGATGCTCGACACGTCGATCCGTTTCGTGCTGGCGGCAACAACGTCTGCCGACGGGTTCATCTGATTCACCAGCGGCCAAATCGCGGCACCGGCCGTCACCGCACCTGCGCCAGCCGTGGCGTAGTACAGAAAATCGCGCCGGGTGCCTTCGTGGTCTTCTTCTGCGTGGGACACGGGGGACTTCTCCAGTTTCCAGCGACCCCGCCAGGGGCCAAATGACAACAAGGGCCGCGCGCAGGGCGCAGCCACATTGACCGGCTATCTAGCGGGGTCACCCGCCCACGTCCAGCGCGCAATCTGACACACGTGGTCGCAGGGCGGTTGAATTAACCCTTTGATAAGACTCGGGACCGTTCGGTCCGTTAACCGCGGCATCGGCTGACACCCGGTGTACGGGTTGTGCACAGATGGTGCACGGGTGGTGCACAGCCGATGGGCCTTCTTTTTCTGGCATTAATCCCGATTCGCGCGCCCATGGCCGAACCGGTGCACCGAACGTTGCGCAACATCACCCCTGCGGGTTCGTTTCCACCATCGACGGACGCGCCGCAAAAGTGTCGTACCATTTGGCCAGGGCATCGCGGCCCTTGCGCCAGTCCCGGTCGCCGTGACGGAAATCCAGGTACCCCAGCCCACATGCGACGCCGATATGGCCAATGTCCATCGGCCCTGCCAGATGGCTCATCCAGCGGGCATTCAGGGCGTCCAGCGCCCCCTCAACCTTGCCCCACTGCGCTTCGATCCAATCGGCTGACCAGATCTCTTCCGGCCGGAACCGTTTTTCGTAAATCATCAGAACCGCGGCTTCCATCAGCGCATCCGCCGTGGCCTCCAGAACCAGCGTGTCCCAGCCCTGTTCAGGGTACAGACCGGCACCTGCGCGATCATCCAGATACCGGCAGATCACCCGGCTGTCATACAGCGTCGGCCCTTCGTCCCGCACCAGCGCCGGGATCTTGCCCACCGGGTTCGCGGCCTTCAACGTGGCGTCCGCCCCACCGGGTGTTGCGGTGACGGTGACCGCTTCGACATCGCCCGACTGCCCCGTTTCGTGCAGCAAAACCAGCACTTTACGCACAAAGGGGCTGGGCCCCGCCATCAACAGCTTCATCGCGATTCTCCAAGTTTGGTCGCGCGCAGCCTAGGCCCCGCGCATCAGCGCAGCAAGAAGGCGCGTCTCCTGCCCGATCCCATAGGCATCAACGTAATCCGCAGCCCGCAGGCGCACCTCATCCGGCTTGTTCTGGTTCAGCTTCCAGGTGCCATCGACCGCGTCGATCGTCATGCGAAACGGCACGATCTGCCGCATCATCTTCTCCAGCACCTCGGGGGTCATCTTGGCCGTTTTCCACGGGCTCTTGGGCAACAACTGATCCTCGAAATGCTTGGACTGCCGGTCCAGCATGTCGCGCATCTGCTCTTGCGGCAGCCTCTCCAGCGTGCCGGCCATATGGACCGCGATATAGTTCCATGTCGGCACCTGGTCCGGCACCTCGTACCAGTCGGGCGAGATATACCCATCCGCCCCGCTCACCGCGATCTTGGCCCGCATCGGTACCTTCACCACCGCGCGTGCAATCGGGTTCGACCGGACCAGATGCAGGTCAAGCTGTGCGCCCCGTTCATCAATCAGAAAGGGGACATGGCTCATCATCGGCCCGTCCTCGCCATTCACGGCCAGCATGCCAAACGCACGCTCACGCGCAAACGCAATGTTCCGGTCGGTGGTCTGGTCATGAAAGATCGGGTTCGGGTGCATGTCAAAGGTCCGTGATACGTTGCGTCCCTCTTGCCTCTGTGCGTGCGGCTTGGCAACCTGACGCTGTTCTCAGGGCGGGGTGAAATTCCCCACCGGTGGTATTTGCGTCAGCAAGAGCCCACGAGCGCCCCGGCAACCCCGGGGGTCCAGCAGATCAGGTGAGACGCCTGAGCCGACGGTCACAGTCCGGATGAAAGAGAACGCAGGCGACAGCATCCATACGGGTGCGTCTTGTCGCATGCGCAATCGCCTTGGGTGTTTAAGTGTCTGAACCTAAAGGAGAAAACCCATGACACACACCCGCTTCGCCTTTGTCAAAGCCCAGTGGCACGCCGCCATCGTCGATCAGGCTTTGCAGGGATTCACCGAAATAATCGCGTCAAATCAAGTGGATGTCTTCGACGTGCCCGGCGCGTTCGAGATGCCGCTGATGGCCCAGACCCTCGCCGAAACCGGTCAGTACCACGCAATCGCCTGCGCCGCCCTCGTGGTCGACGGCGGCATCTACCGCCACGACTTCGTCGCCTCAGCGGTGGTCGATGGCCTGATGCAAGTGGGCCTGAAAACCGGAATACCGATCCTGTCCGTCTCACTCACCCCGCACCACTTCCAGGAGACCCAGCACCACCTCGGCATCTACGCCGACCACTTCGTCCTCAAGGGGCGCGAAGCGGCCCAAGCCGCCCTGGGCATCAGCGCAACACGCGCAGACCTGCGCTCAGCGGCCTAGATAAGCCCGCAAGGCCGGCGGCGGATCAGCCATGGTTTTTGCCACCGGCTGAGGCGGGTCCACGCGGCCCGCCTCCACAAACATCAGGTCATCCGCGCGCTCCGCATCCTCTGGCGCGTGGGTGATCATCAACACCGTGGCCCCCGCGTCCCGCGCCATCTGCGACGTCAAATCCAGCATCTCAACCCGCAACGCAGGCCCCAATGCCGCAAAGGGTTCATCCAGCAAAAGCAACGGCTTGGCCTGAACCAACACCCGCGCCAGCGCCGCACGGCTCTGCTGCCCTCCCGACACATCCCCGGGCTTGCGATCCGCAAATTCCGCCAGCCCAACACGGCCCAGCGCGTCATGCACCTGCGCCGTCTCGGCCTCACTCAACCGCAGCGCAGGCCGTATCCCCAAGCCCACATTCTGCGCCAGTGTCAGATGCGGAAACAGGTTCCCGTCCTGAAACAGCATAGCAATCCCACGCTTGTCCGGCGCCGCATCGGTCACGTCCCGGCCATCCACCTCGACGCTGCCACCTGCAATGTCGATATACCCACCCAAGGCATTCAAAAGCGTAGACTTTCCCGCGCCAGACGGCCCGATCACTGCCACCCGACGGCCTCGCGCGACCTCAAAATCCGCACTCAAGGCAAATTCCCCCTGAGCGATCCGCAACCCCTCAACCCGCAACATGCCGCCGCCCCCACGCATCGCAGACCCAGAACATCCCAAAGGCCAGCGTGACCAGCACCAACGCCGCCCCCGCCGCGGCCTTAGTCCGATACGCGCCCATCAACCGGTACATCTGCAACGGAAGCGTCGCCACATCCGGGTCCGCAAACAGCGCCACAACGCCCAGATCCCCGACACTCAGCGCCGCCGTCAAGCCCGCCGCAAACCCGATCTGCGGACGCAGGCGCGGGATGATGACAATGCGCCACAGCGACACCCCACGCAGTCCCAAGCCCACACTTAAACGCGCGTAATCACTGAACACTTGCCGCATCGCAGGCAGCAGGATGCGCACCGCAAAAGGCAGCGCCATCATCGCGTTGATCAGCGCCGTCACAGGCAGTGCAAAGGCTGTGGGCGAGACATATGGAAAGATCAGAATGAACCACCCCGTCCCGATCATCAGGGGCGATGCGACCAGGCCCAAAAGGGTCAATGCCTCGGCCCCGCCCCACTGCGCTTGCGCCAACCACGCCGCCATCGGCAGCGCAAGAACCAGCAAAACGACGGTGCTCACGCAAGCAACCCAAATGGTCGTCCAGGTCGCACTCAACACCGAAACAGGCATATAAAACAGGCCCACAACGCCCGACAGCGCAATGGACAGCATCGGCAGCAACAGGAACCCGGCAGCAAGCAGGATCCAAAAAGCATCCCCCCATGGCGCAGGTGCATCCCAACGGCGCACCGCCCTGTCGCGCCCGGTTTGCAACGCGATGGGCGGCAGGATCCAAAGGGCCAGCACCGCCGCAGCCCCCGCCACGGCAAGCTGCAACAGGCTCAGGACAGCAGCCCGCCCGAGGTCGAAGTCGAACCGAAACGCTTGGTAAATAGCCAACTCAATCGTCGTCGCGCGTGGACCGCCACCCAGAGTCAGCGCCACTGCAAAACTCGTCAGGCAAATGACAAAAATCAGCGCAAACGCCCCCGGCACCACCTGCCACAGAATGGGCCATTCAATGACGCGAAACACCATGCGCGGGGGCAGTCCCAACTGACCCACAATGCGAAACTGCTCTGCCGGGACGGACTGCCAACCTTGCAGGATCAACCGTGTGGCCAAAGGCATGTTGAAGAAAACATGCGCCAAAACAACGCCATGCGCGCCATAGATGGACACCTCCGGCAATCCGACCACGCCCAGCGCTGTGTTCAGCCACCCGTTCCGCCCAAAGATCGCGAGCAACCCCAGAACAGCCACGATCACCGGCAGGATGAACGGGGCCCCGAGCAGCGTCACGAGCAGCGTGTGCCCCGGCAACCGCCGCCGGGCCAAGGCGCGGGCCACGGGTACCGCCAACACCACGGAAATCAGCGCAGACAGAAACGCCTGCCAGACGGTAAAGCGCACCGCTTGCCATTCGGCAGCGCGCAAGCCAGTGGTGGTTTCAATCCTCTGACTGATGCCGACAAAGGCTGCAATCACCACCGCGACGACGAACGCCGCCGCGATGATGCCAGCCCTTGGGCTTACTGGCTGAGCGCGGCGCGCCATGTCTCGATCGCGTCCGCTTGCAGCTCTGCCGCCTCGGTTTCCGAGTAGAACAGCACCTTTTCAGGCAGCGGCAATTCCGACCACCCCTCGGGCCAATCGGCCTGCGGCAAGGCCGAAGGCAGCGACCAGTTGGCGGTGGGAATAATGGTCTGGAAGTCGCGCGACATCACATAGGCCAGGAACTGATCCGCCAGCGCAGGCTGGTCCGTGCCCGCAATCTTGCCCACCGTTTCAACCATGAAATAGTGGCCTTCGGGGAAGATCGCCGCCTTCTTGGTGAAGTCCTCTTCGGCAAACATGTGATACGCGGGCGAGGTCGTGTAGCTGAGCACCATGTCCGCTTCGCCATCGGTGAACAGACCATAGGACGCCGACCAATCCTTGGTCACGGTCAGGATGTTGTCCGACAGCGCCTCCCACACCTCTGCCGACCGGTCGCCATAAACCGCCTGCACCCAAAGCACCAAAGCCAGACCGGAAATCGACGTGCGCGGGTCCTGAATGACGATCTTTATATCATCAGGCAGGGCCAGCAGGTCCTCGAACGATGCGGGCGGCGCGTCCATCGTGGTTTCGTTGTAAATGAACGCCGTATGCCCGTAGTTGAAGGGCAGGAACGTGTCGTCGGTCCAGTCGATGGGCAAGGTCAGCGCGCTGTTGTCCTGCCCGTGCGGGGCAAACAGGTCGGTGGCGCGCGCCTTGGCCGTCACATCGGATGTCAGGCCGATCACGACATCGGCCTTCGTCCGTTCACCTTCCAGCAGCAAGCGCGGCAGCAGATCGCCGGTGGACCATTCCAGGTCGCAACCACAGACCTTCTCAAACTCTGTTTCTATGATCGGGCCAGGGCCCCATTCGGACGTAAAGTAGTCGCCTGCATAAACTGTCAGGACTGGTGTGTCGGCCAGAGCCGTCGTGGCGGCGAGTGTCGCGGCCATGGTCAAAACGTATTTCATCGCATCCTCCAAATAGAGAGGCGGCGGGATAAGGGTCTTGGGATGATCCAAACCTTCCCTCCGCCGGTGTTAACCGGTTCAGGTTCAACGGGTTCGCATCATGCATCTCAGCCTGTCGCCAGGCACCCCGAGGTGGGTCCATAGCTAGGGCGCAGGCGCGCGCACCGCAAGCGGAAAACGCCTTGAGCGGGGCGCACGGCACCGCTAGACGGGTCCGGCAAAGGAGCGCACCCCATGTCGATCAACAGCTTTGGCCATCTTTTCCGCGTGACCACATGGGGCGAAAGCCATGGGCCTGCGCTGGGCGCTACGGTGGACGGCTGCCCCCCCGGTATCGGGATTGACGCGGCGATGCTCCAGCATTGGCTCGACAAGCGCAAACCGGGGCAGAACAAATACACCACGCAGCGGCGCGAGGCGGACGCCGTGCGCATCCTGTCGGGCGTGTTCGAAGGGGTGACAACCGGCACACCGATCCAGCTGATGATCGAGAACACCGATCAACGCTCCAAGGATTATGGCGACATCGCCGAGAAATTCCGCCCCGGCCATGCCGACATCACCTATTGGCAGAAATACGGGATACGGGACTATCGCGGCGGTGGTCGGTCGTCGGCGCGCGAAACGGCGGCACGGGTGGCAGCGGGCGGCTTGGCGCGCGCTGCATTGGCCAAGCTGGTGCCGGGGATCGAGATCAAGGCGTACATGACCCGCATGGGCACGCACGAGATCGACCGTGACCGGTTCGACTGGCACCAGATCGACCAGAACCCGTTCTGGGTGCCCGACGCGCAAGCGGTCGGGACCTGGGCCGACTACCTCGACGGTTTGCGCAAGTCTGGGTCGTCCGTGGGCGCAGTGATCGAAGTGGTGGCGCGCAATGTGCCCCCGGGCCTTGGTGCACCGGTCTATGGCAAGCTCGATACCGACCTTGCCGCTGGCATGATGTCCATCAACGCCGTCAAGGGCGTCGAAATTGGCGAAGGCATGTCGGCGGCCATGTTGACGGGCGAATTGAACGCTGACGAGATCACCATGGGACCGGACGGACCGGAATACTCATCAAACCACGCCGGTGGCATTCTCGGTGGTATCTCGACCGGGCAGGACATCGTCGTGCGCTTTGCAGTCAAGCCGACCTCGTCCATCCTGCAGACCCGCAAGACGATCACCAGGTCGGGCGAAGCAGCCGAGATCATCACCAAGGGCCGCCACGACCCCTGCGTCGGCATCCGCGCCGTTCCCGTGGGCGAGGCGATGATGGCCTGCGTGATCCTTGATCACGTGTTGCTGGATCGCGGCCAAACCAGTGGTGTGCGCGGCCCGATCGGCTAGGCCAGCATCACGCCCACAGATCGCACGATGTTGTGCAAGGTGTCGTTGTCAATCCGGGCGCGGGCCATCGTCCGCAATCCGACATATTGCGCGATAATCATGTCGGCCAAGGCACTTCTGTCTGCCGGCGTAAGCGTTGCATGCTTGGGCGAAGCGCCCAGCGCGGTATGGATCCCGTCGCGCAATGCACCCAAACCGCGCGACACCGCCTGTGCAATCTCGTCATCATAGGTGCTGGGGCCCGCCGCCGCCGTGCACAGCAGGCACCCGCGCGAATCCCCGTTCAACACGTTCTGGTATGATCCCTGGAACATCGACATGATGCGTTCCGCGCCGTTTGGGATGGACGGATCGCGCAGCATCGCCACCCCGGCCCGAACCGCTTCGCCTTCGTACCGCTCCAGAACTTTCAGAAAGAGTGACTTCTTGTCAGTGAAGGCTTTGTACAGGCTGCCGCGCGTCAGTCCCATGCCGTCCAGAAGGTCGGGCAGGGACGCGCCCTCGTATCCGTGCGCCCAGAAGACGTGCATCGCCTTCTCAAGCGCGTCGTCTGTATCAAATGATCTTGGTCGTGCCATGTGTGTTCCCCAGTGTCCGCTGTTCAATATAGCGTTCGGAACCAGATAGTCCATTATTCACAGTTTTGTGTTTTGTACCGATTGGTTCCTAATGTTAGTCATCAATTAGGAACCAATCAGTCCAAAATGGAGACTCACATGCTTAACTTCATCAAATCCATTGCATTGACGCTGGCCATCGTGCTGGGCGCAGCGGCAGCCCCTGCTTCGGCCGAAACCGTGTCCACGGGTACATTTACCGGTGCATCCGATCACATCACCACCGGCGCGGTCGAAGTGGTCAAGAACGCCGATGGAAGCCACACCATCGTTCTGGGCGAAGACTTCAGCCTTGACGGCGCACCCGACCCCCGCGTCGGTCTTGGCAAGGATGGCTTCTACAACGGCAACACAGATGCGGGTGTCTTGGGCAGCCTGACCGGCGGACAATCCTTTGTCGTTCCCGCCGGTGTGGATGTGTCTGAGTACAACGAAGTCTATATCTGGTGCGAGAAGTTCAGCGTCCCGCTTGGCATCGCCAAGTTGAACTGACCGCTTGCCAAAGCTCTTCTGGCCCTGCATGGGTCAGGAGAGATGAAAGCTCCCACCACCCAAAACAAACCCGGCACCGCCATCGCACTGAAGCTGATGGCGGTGTTTCTGTTCATGGTGATGGCGGCAATGATCAAGGTTGCGACGCAGAACGTTCCGCCCGGTCAGGCGGTATTCTTCCGTTCCTTGTTCGCCATGCCGATCATCATCGCCTGGATCTGGCGGGCCGGAGAGATGCGCGAGGCGCTCACGCCCAAGAACCTCAGGGGCCATATCTGGCGCGGTTTGTTCGGCACCACGGCCATGGCACTGACCTTTGCGGGCCTTGGTCTGCTGCCCCTGCCCGAAGTCACCGCCATTGGCTACGCCACGCCCATGTTCACGGTCATTCTGGCCGCCATCATGCTGGGCGAACGCATCCGGCTGTTCCGCATCAGTGCCGTCGCGTTGGGCCTTGTGGGAGTCATGATCGTGATCTGGCCACGTCTGTCCCTGGATGACATCGGAACTGCGGGCACGATCGGGGCCCTGTTCGTTCTGGGCGCATCCATCCTGCGCGCGTTCGTGCAAATCCACATCCGCACATTGGTCAAGACCGAGCACACGGCAGCCATCGTCTTTTACTTTTCACTGACCGCAACGGTGCTGAGCTTGCTCAGCCTGCCATTTGGATGGGTTGTCCCCGCGGGGACAGATCTGATCCTGCTGGTCGGCGCAGGTTTGATCGGGGGTGTCGCACAGATCATGGTAACGGCCAGCTACCGCTTTGGCGCGGCGTCCATGCTGGCACCGTTTGACTACACATCGCTGATCTTTGCCGCGCTCATCGGCTACCTGATCTTTGCCGAACTGCCCACGGTCGAGACGGTGATCGGCGCATCACTCGTGGTGCTGGGCGGCGTGATCATCATCTGGCGCGAACGGCAACTCGGTGGCGGGCGCAGCCGGGCACGAGCGGTGACAGATCCGAAAGGGTGAGGGAACCGCCGGGCTGCTTGCCGGGTTGATCCGTCATGTCTGTCAAACGTGCCCTTGCCCGCCTGCTTCATCCGATCGAAAAGACTGTGGACCGGGTCAAACACCGGCCAGCGGATGCGCCGCTGATTGAGCCGTATCTGGGCTATGCAACACCGGAAACGGTCGTCTTGCGCGGTCGCATCCTGGGCCGTCAGCGCCGCGGTGCCCCGAAACCAGATCAGGGACGCTGGGCAAATTTCAAACAAATGCTGGCACTGTTCGCCACAGACGAGGTCGCGGACGTGGCCGTCGCGACGCGTGATACGGTCGGCATCAGCGACGAGGAGGGCTACTTTGTCCTGATCATTCCGCGCGATGACGGTATGAGCGGCTGGATCCGCGTCGAGGCGTGGTTGCCCGACACACCCGAGGAAACCGCGACGCTCGAAGCGCTTGTGCCACCGGCGCATGCTGCGTTCGGGATCATTTCTGACATCGACGACACCGTGCTGGAAACCGGGGCCTATTCCCTTGCCCGCAACCTTTGGACGTCCCTGACCGGCAACGCCCTCACGCGGCGAGTCTTTCCCGACAGTATCGCGCTGATTGACGCGCTGCATGGCGGAAAGAACCCGGTCTACTATGTCAGCTCGTCCCCGTGGAACCTGTTTCACTTTCTGCGCACAATTTTCGACCGGACCGGTTTGCAAAAAGGACCGATGTTCCTGCGCGATCTCGGCCTTTCGGAAACGCAGTTCATCTCGGGCACGCATGGGGACCACAAAGGCGCGGCCATCGAACAGATCCTGAACACGCATCCCGACCTGCCCTTTGTGTTGATCGGGGATACGGGCCAACACGACGCGCAGGTCTATCTGGACGCCGCCAAGCGCCATCCGGCCCAGGTCAAACGCGTCATCCTGCGAGAACCCGGTCCGGGGCCGGATACAAAAAGCAAGGACGCGATTGAAAAGCTGCGCAAACTGGGGGTTCGCGTGGACACTGGCCAGGATTTTACGCAGTTGCCGGACCTTGACGGTCAACGTGCTGGCACGTGGCAAGCAGATGCCGACACGACCAAGCCATCCGCGCCAAAGCGCAAGGTCTCGGCAGCCAGCGCGTTCCGGTGATTGCGGTAGGTCAGCACCATCATTCCGTGCCCGTGAAATACGTTCACCACGATAAACGATAGATTGGGCTGCAGTTCGAGGGCGCGCGACCAGTAGGCACCCAGTGCTGCTTTGCCCCGCAACTCTCCGTGACCGACCAGCCGCATTGCTTTTTGCGAGCGAAAGGTCACATCCTCGGCGTAGTGCGAGAGGATGCGGTCCAGATCATGCGCGTTCCATGCCGCCTCCCATTCGATGGCGAAGGCGTCGTAATCCAATTTATTCCCGCACCAGCTTCTCGTAATCCTCGGCCACGTCGCGGCACATGGCACCAACTTCGAAGTTGAAGTCACCAATCTGACCTACAGGCGTCACCTCAGCAGCTGTTCCTGTGACCCAGCATTGTTCAAAGCCTTCCAGCTCTTCCGGCATGATCACCCGTTCGTGCACCTTGATCTGCTTGTCCTGCAAACGTCCGATGACCGTCTGGCGCGTCAGGCCATTCAGGAACACATCCGCCTTGGGCGTGTGCACTTCGCCGTCCTTCACGAAAAAAATGTTCGCGCCCGTACATTCGGCCACATAACCGCGATAATCCATGAACAGCGCATCAGAACAGCCCTTGGCCTCGGCCGCGTGCTTGGACGTGGTACAGATCATGTAAAGGCCCGCGGCCTTGGCATGCACCGGGATTGTCTCGGGCGATGGGCGCTTCCACTTGGCGATATCGATCTTGGCGCCCTTGTACTTGGCGTCGCCATAATAGCTGCCCCATTCCCAGGCGGCGATCGCCAGGTGAACCGGGTTGCGAGCGGACGCGACACCCATGTCCTCGCCCGCGCCGCGCCAGGCAACCGCACGCACATAGGCATCGGTGAGACCATTGGCCGTCAACACTTCCTGCTTGGCGGCCTCGATCTCGTCCACGGTATAGGGGATCTGAAAATCCAGCTCACCCGCCGAAAAATGCAGCCGCTCGGAGTGTTGGCGGCTGAGGAAGATCTTGCCGTTATAGGCCCGCTCCCCCTCGAAGACGGACGACGCGTAATGCATGGCGTGGCTTAGGATATGAATGTTCGCCTGACGCCAATCGACCATTTGGCCATCCATCCAGATTTTTCCGTCGCGATCATCATAGCCAGCCATGGCACCCTCCGATTTTACGTTTGTTGCGCTGATAGGGCCGATACGGTCATAAAATTGCGCAAAACCTGCGATTCGATATCGCTTCACCCTTGGAATGTCAACAAGGCTGACTTAAACTGCAACAAAAGACGGCGCTTTGATGGGGGCGGGTATGGACGACGGACGGGCAACCACCACCCGAGGTGGAGAGAACCTGCTTTTCCTGACGGACGAACAGTTGCGACAGGGGATCGAGGCGATGTTCTTTGCCTATCGCGGGTTCACGGCTGACCCTGACCGTATCCTGTCGGACCTGGCCTATGGGCGGGCGCACCACAGGGCGATCCACTTTATCAACCGCGCGCCGGGCACAACGGTCAACAACCTGCTCAATATTCTGGGCGTTACCAAACAATCGCTGAACCGCGTTTTGCGCACGTTGATAGAAGACGGGCTGGTCGAAAGCCGGGTAGGGAAATCCGACAAGCGCGAACGCCACCTCTTTCTGACAGAGGATGGGCACGCGCTTGAGGGTCGGTTGTCAGACGCCCAGCGCGCCCGCATGCGCGCGGCCTTCCGTGACGCCGGACCCGAGGCGGTGGCGGGCTTTCGCACCGTGCTTGAGGCAATGATGGACACGGAAATGCATCGCACCTATCAAAGACTTAAGGAGAGCGGTGCATGAGTGACTTTGACGCCCACTTGCTGATCGTCGATGACGATGAGCGCATTCGGAGCCTGTTGCAGAAATTCCTTATGCGGAACGGATTCCTGGTGACAGCCGCCCGCGATGCCGCACACGCCCGGCGGGTTCTGTCCGGGCTGGACTTCGACATGATCGTGCTGGACGTGATGATGCCCGGCGAAGATGGGCTCAGCCTGTGCCGCTCCCTGCGCGAAACCCACGCCACGCCCATCCTGCTGCTGACGGCCAAGGGCGAGACGGGCAACCGGATCGAAGGGTTGGAAGCGGGCGCGGACGACTACCTTGCCAAACCGTTCGAGCCCAAGGAACTCTTGCTGCGCATCAATGCCATCCTGCGCCGGGTGCCCGATGTGGCACCGGAAGAAGCCGCACCCAAGATCCTGACCCTTGGCCCTATCCGTTACGACATGGAACGGGGCGAGATGTGGCAGGGTGAAGACCTTGTACGTCTGACTGCGACCGAAATGCAGTTGATGAAACTGTTCTCTGCCAAGCCCGGCGAAGCCATCAGCCGCGCCCAGCTGGTGGAAGACCTTGGCCGCGACCGAGGCCAGGCGCAGGAACGCGCGGTGGACGTGCAGATCACCCGGCTGCGGCGCAAGATCGAAAGCAACCCAAAGCAGCCGCGTTATCTGCAGACCGTGCGCGGTGCGGGGTATATGCTGGCGCCGGATTGAACCGTCGGATTTGCATATTTTTGGAACAATGAAGCCATGCCCACAGCCCTGCTGACCCATCCCGACGGCCTTTTGCACGTCACACCGCCGGGCATGCCCGAACAGGTGGCGCGGCTCGACTACATCCAGCGCGCCCTGGCCGATCTGGACCTGATCCGTGTTGATCCGCCCATCGCAGACGATGCGTCCATCGCGCTGTGTCACCCGCAGGACTACATCGACTTCGTCCGTTCCAGGATGCCCACCGATGGTTTTGCCGGCCTCGACCGCGAGACCGATGCCGAAACCTTCCTTTCCGCCACATCCGAAGGCGCCGTCTGGCGCGCAGCCGGGGGTGCGGTCAAGGCGGTGGATATGGTCCTGGACGAGGAAGTGCAGAATGCCTTCGTCGCAATGCGCCCACCGGGTCACCACGCGGAACAGTCTCTGCCCATGGGCTTTTGCATCTTTGGCAACGTCGCCATTGCCGCCAAGCATGCGCTTGAGGTGCATGGGCTGGACCGCGTTGCCGTTGTCGATTTCGACGTCCATCACGGCAATGGGACCCAAGCCCTCTTGCAAGACGATCCCCGCGCGCTGGTCGTCACCTCACAGCAAATGCCGCTCTGGCCCGGCACCGGGCACGCGTCGGATCGTGGCCCGCACGGCACCGTTCTGAATATCCCGCTGGCGCCACAGACGGACGGCAATCACGCGATTGCCGAATACGAACGGCAGGTCATCCCGGCGCTGATCAAACACCGGCCGGAGTTGATCCTGATTTCCGCCGGGTTCGACGCGCATCAGGACGATCCGCTTGCGCAGCTCAACTGGACGGCGGACACCTATGCCCGTCTCACCGACTTGCTGACGCAAACCGCGCACGACCTGTGCAAGGGCCGGGTGGTGTCGGTGCTGGAAGGCGGTTATGATCTGGACGCGCTGGCAGCCTGTGCCCGCGCCCATGTTCAATCGCTGATGAAGGCCTCCGCATGACTGACCGCCCCGTAGACGAGATGAGCTTTGAAGAAGCGATGGCCGAACTGGAACAGGTGCTGGGCCAGTTGGAACGGGGCGACGTGGCGCTGGACGATTCCATCAAGCTGTACGAACGCGGCGCGCTGCTGAAAAAGCGGTGCGAGACCAAGCTGCGCGAGGCCGAGGAAAAGGTCGCAGCCATCACGACAAACGCGGATGGCAATCCCACGGGCCTGAAACCGGTCGAAGGCCTGTAACCCATGTTCCGCGAACGGCTGAACGATGCCGCTGCCGCCATTCAGGCGCAGTTTGATGCCGTGCTTGGCGCCCTTGATCCCGTTCCCGTCGTCCGTGCCATGGCCCATGCAACCAATGGCGGCAAACGCCTGCGCGGTTTCATGGTGCTGGAGAGCGCACGCCTGCATGGCATAGACCCTAACAGGGCGATCTGGCCCGCAACCGGTATCGAAGCCTTGCATGCCTACTCGCTTGTCCATGATGATTTGCCCTGTATGGACAACGACGATCTGCGCAGGGGCGAACCCACCGTGCACGTCAAGTGGGACGAAGCGACCGCGGTGCTGGCAGGCGATGCGCTGCACTCGTTGGCCTTTGAACTCTGCGCACATCCAAAGGCGGGCAACGGTGACGTCCGTGCCGATCTTGCCCAATCGCTGGCGCGGGCCGCGGGCGCGCAGGGCATGGTGCTGGGTCAGGCCCTGGACATCGCGGCGGAGACGGCAGACGCGCCCCTGACCCTTGGCCAGATCACAGAGTTGCAACGCGGCAAAACGGGTGCCCTGATCGAATGGTCCGCAACCGCAGGTGCGCGCCTGGCGCAGGCTGATCTTGCGCCGCTCCAGATCTATGCCCGGGCGCTTGGCCTTGCATTCCAGATCGCGGACGACGTTCTGGATGTGACCAGCGATGCGGAAACCATGGGCAAGGCCACAGGCAAGGATGCCGACGCGGGCAAGGCGACCTTTGTGTCCCTTCTGGGCCTGGACGAGGCGAAACGCCGCGCTGACCAACTCGTGACCGAAGCCTGTGATGCGTTACATGTATACCAAGCGGACGCAGACGTGTTGCGGGACGCCGCCCGCTTTGTCGTGACCCGCACAAGCTAGAGACTGATATGTCAGACCGCCCCAACACCCCGCTTCTCGACACCGTGCACAGGCCTGCGGACCTCAAGCGCCTTTCCGATGCACAGCTGCGCCAGATTGCGGACGAGGTGCGGGCCGAAACCGTATCTGCGGTGTCCGTCACGGGCGGTCATCTGGGCGCGGGCCTTGGTGTTGTGGAACTGACCGTGGCGCTGCATGCCGTCTTTGACACACCGCGCGACAAGCTGGTGTGGGACGTGGGCCACCAGTGTTACCCGCACAAGATCCTGACCGAACGCCGCGACCGCATCCGCACCTTGCGGATGAAAGACGGGCTGAGCGGGTTTACCAAACGATCCGAGTCTCCTTATGACCCGTTTGGTGCCGCGCATTCCTCGACCTCGATCAGTGCCGCGCTCGGCTTTGCCGTGGCCCGCGATCTGGGCGGCCAACCGCCCGAGGGGTCGGGTGACGCGATTGCCGTGATTGGCGACGGATCGATGAGCGCGGGCATGGCCTATGAGGCGATGAACAACGCAGGTCACCTGGGCAAGCGCCTGTTCGTCATACTGAACGACAACGAGATGTCGATTGCCCCACCCGTGGGCGCGATGTCGTCCTACCTGTCCCGTCTCTATGCCCAGAACCCTTTTCAGGATCTCAAGGCCGCAGCCAAGGGGGCCGTCAGCCTGTTGCCCGAACCGTTCCGCGAAGGGGCAAGGCGCGCCAAGGACATGCTCAAGGGCATGGCCGTTGGCGGCACTTTGTTCGAGGAACTGGGGTTCAGCTATCTCGGGCCCATCGACGGTCACGACATGGATCAGCTGCTGCCGGTTCTGCGCACGGTCAAGGATCGGGCAACCGGGCCCATCCTGATCCACGTACTGACGAAAAAGGGCAAAGGCTATGCCCCGGCGGAAACGGCCCGCGACAAGGGTCACGGCGTGTCCAAGTTCGACGTGATCACCGGCGAGCAGAAGAAGGCGCCCAGCAACGCGCCAAGCTATACCAAAGTGTTCGCCGAACACCTGATCAAACAGGCCGAGACCGACGACAAGCTGTGCGCGGTGACCGCCGCCATGCCCGACGGCACCGGCCTGAACCTGTTTGCAGAACGCTATCCCAGCCGCTGCTTTGACGTGGGCATCGCGGAACAGCACGGTGTCACCTTTTCCGCGGCCCTGGCTGCGGGGGGGATGAAACCGTTCTGCGCGATCTACTCGACCTTCCTGCAACGCGGGTATGATCAGGTGGTGCACGACGTCGCGATCCAGCGTTTGCCGGTGCGATTTGCAATCGACCGTGCCGGGTTGGTAGGCGCGGATGGCGCAACACATGCGGGTGCGTTCGATGTTGCATATCTGGCCAACCTGCCCGGTTTCACGGTCATGGCTGCGGCAGACGAGGCCGAATTGGCCCATATGGTCGCGACCGCAGCCGCCCATGACGACGGCCCCATTGCCTTCCGGTTCCCACGGGGTGAGGGCACCGGTGTCGACATGCCCGAGCGCGGCGAACCGCTGGAGATCGGCAAGGGGCGCATGATTCAGGAGGGCACGGGCGTCGCACTTCTGTCCTTTGGCACGCGGTTGGAAGAGGTGCGCAAGGCTGCCGAAAACCTTGCCGCCAAGGGGATCACCCCGACCATTGCGGATGCGCGCTTTGCCAAACCGCTGGACCGGGATCTGATCCTTCGGCTGGCCGAACAGCACGCGGCACTGATCACGATCGAGGAAGGGGCCGTGGGTGGGTTTGGCAGCCATGTTGCGCAGCTTCTGGCCGAAGAAGGTGTATTCGACAGCGGGCTCAAGTATCGCTCGATGGTGTTGCCCGACACCTTCATTGACCAGGCCAGCCCGGCAGACATGTACGCCGTTGCAGGCATGAACGCCGAACAGATCGAAGCAAAGGTTTTGAACGTGCTTGGCGTCACGTCACTTGACGAGGCACGCGCCTGAACCTTGCGCCAGCGTGCCGGTTTCGGCCAGTGTTAGGGTCACATGTGAAAGGCCTGTCTCATGGACATCCACAGCCGCCCCGTCCTGATCTACCGCTGGATCGTGTTTCTGCTGGCGGCGGGCTATTGCCTGTACCAGATGCTGGGCGGGCAGTGGACCGGGCCGGGTGGTCCGTTCCGCTATCTGACAATCTGGGCGTTGTTCTTGTCCTTTTATGCCGCCAGCCGCATGCTGGCCCGCAGCGAACACCGGATCACGCGGCAACACGAAGTGACGGCCATGTGTGCCGCAGTGCTGAACGTGATGGTGGTGTTTCTGTACTGGCGCCTGTACCTGACCGATCCATCCCTGGTGAACGGCGGCAATCCAATCATCTGGTGGCTGGAATATTATCTGCACGCGCTTGGCCCGATGCTTCAGATCGTTGATGCCCTGTTCATCGGGGCCGTGTTCCGCCGGGTGTGGCGGGCCGCCATCCCGTTGCTGGCCATCATCGGGGCCTATGTGGCATGGGCCGAACTGTTTGTGCAGCGGTTCAATTCCAAACCTGTGGGCGATGTCACCAGCGGCCTGCCCTACCCGTTCCTCAATTCGATGGAATGGACCGACCGCGCGACGTTCTATGGTGCGAATGCAGCCACCGCGATGGGTCTTTTGCTGGTGTTTGGGGTTATCGGTGCCGTGCTTTACCGCGTGTGGCCCCGTCAGGTCGCGGCCTGAACAAGAAACGCGGCGCTCACCAGAATGGACGTCGCAACGCCGTATCCCGCAATCAGAAAATAGCCGTCGCGGGTCAGCAATCCAAAGGCGATCAGGGCAACAGCGCCCGCACCAAACGATGTGAAAAACGGCAGGAACTCAAGAAAGGGCCATGTCAGCGGCAGCACCAGACAAAACGCCAACGCAATGCGTCGCAGCGGATTTTGCGCCAGAACGCGCAACCGGGGATGGGAATGCGTGTCGAACCACGTCGCCGGGCGCCGCAACCAACCGGTTGCCATGTGCAGACGGCTACGCGGGATGCAACGCCGACCCAGTATGCCCGGAAGCCACAGGTGGCGACGCCCCGCAACCGCCTGCCCCACAAGAAGAAGCAAGACCATCGCGGACAAAGTCGGCACGCCGGGAACACCCGACAGCGGCGACACCAGCAAGATGGACACCGCCAGGACCACCGGCATGATGGACCGTTCGCCAACTTCGTCCAGGATGTCCTGAACGGACACCTGCTCTCCCTCTCCTGCGGTGTCGAGCGCATCCAGAAGGTGGTTCAGCGTACGCGCGTCATCACCGGTCATTCCGACTGCTGCAGCAAGGCCGCCAGCCCTTCCTTGTACGTGGGGTAAATCAGTTTGACGCCCAGCGCCTCCTTGATCAGGCTGTTCCGCACCCGCTTGCTTTCGGCATAGAAGCTGCGGGCCATCGGCGTCATTTCCGCCGTTTCAAAGTCTTCGGCGGGTGGAACGGGCAGGTCCAACAGACGGGCGGCATGTTCGATGACATCCTGCGGCGGGGCGGGATCATCATCGCAGACGTTATAGGCCGTGCCGGGCGCGGGTTGCGCAATGGAAGCAGCGACAACCTGCGCGATATCTTCGACATGGATACGCGAAAACACCTGGTGCGCTTTGATGATCCGGCGTGCCGTACCCGCGCGCACCTTGGCAAATGGGCCGCGCCCGGGCCCGTAGATGCCGGCAAGGCGAAAGATGTGCAGAGGCAGGTCGGGGATGGCAGCCCAGGCCGCTTCGGCCTCTTTGCGCCATTGGCCCCGCCGGGTGCTGGGCGCCAACGCGGTCTTTTCATCGATCCAGGCGCCACGATGGTCCCCGTAAACACCCGTGGTCGACAGATACCCGACCCATTCAAACTCTGCTGCGCGCGCCCGGATATGATCGCCCACATCGCGCAGCACGGGGTCTCCGTCTGCATCCGGCCCGGCCGAAATCAACAGATGTGTTGCCGCGCCGATGGCGGCCCGCAGGTCATCGCCGGGAAACATCAGCGGCTCCACCCCGGTCCGTTGCAGCAGCTTTGCCTTGTCTGCCGACCGCGTGGTGCCGATGATGCGCCAGCCCGCGGGCAGCAAAAGAGCGGCCAACGCCTTGGCCGAATATCCATGTCCAAAGGACAGCAGTGTCTTCTGTGTCATGGCCCATAGGTGGCGCGCCAGAACGACACGCACAAGCCCCTTGCCAAGATACGCGCGTCATCGCCTAATCGGCCCATGACCAAGGATCCATCGCTCGACGCGGCCTACGCATTGGACAGCCCGGACGACTCTGTACGGCTCTACTCCGCTTGGGCGGACAGCTATGATAACGGATTTGCCCGGGACAACGACTATATCCTGCCCGAACAGGTGGCGCGGCACTTTGCGACCATCGGCGGTTTCGGCCCCGTACTGGACGTGGGCGCGGGCACGGGGCTGTGTGGCGCAGCCCTGCGGGCCCGGGGCATTGACCCGATTGACGGCACAGACATCTCTGCCGAGATGCTGGATGTCGCAGCCACCAAGGACATCTATCGCACGACACGGGTCGAAAACATCCTGAACGGTCTTGCCCTGCCGGATGGCCCGTACCAGGGGGCGGTCAGTTCCGGCACCTTCACCAACGGTCATGTGGGGCCAGACGGCCTGGACTCCGTGATCGCGGCAGTGCGGCCACGCGGGTGGGTCGTGATCTCGGTCAACGCGGCGCATTTCGGCGCGACCGGTTTTGCCGACAAACTCGCCTTGTTAGAGCCTGAAATCACCGATGTCCGCACAACCGAAGTTGCCATTTACGGCCCGCAGGCCACCGGGCCGCACGCCACAGACACGGCCCTGTTGCTGGCGTTCCGCCGGGCCTAGTCCTTGTCGAAAAAGGGCGTGACCTGGGCGACGATCACGGCATTCTCGTCCAGCGCACGCTGCATCAGCGCACGCTCTTCACCGTCAACCTCGTGCCCTTCGGCAAGCCGGTCGTCCAACGTGCCATAACCGGTCACATCCAACGGTGCGGTGTCCGCCTGTTTGAGCAAGGCCACAGTCTCGCGCACGGCTTCGGCCTCGTCCACGCCACTGGCAAAGCACATCAGCGCCGCGCCGGTTGCATCCTCGGGCAACCCGTCCCCCGACTTGCGGCCAATTTGCACCAGCAGGGTGAACACCTGCTGGGGCTTTTTCGGCTTCTTGGGCGTGTCAGTCACGCAACAGCTCGTTGATGGACGTCTTGGACCGGGTGCGTTCATCCACGCGCTTCACGATGACAGCGCAATACAGGTTGATCCCGTTCTTGGACGGCATGGAACCGGCGACAACCACAGACCCCGATGGTACTTCGCCATACATGACCTCGCCGCTTTCGCGGTCCACGATCTTGGTCGACTGGCCGATGAAAACGCCCATGCCCAGAACCGATCCTTCACGCACGATACACCCTTCGACCACTTCGGACCGGGCACCGATGAAACAATTGTCTTCGATGATCGTCGGACCGGCCTGCATCGGCTCCAACACGCCACCAATGCCCACACCACCGGACAGGTGCACGTTTTTTCCGATCTGCGCGCAGGACCCGACGGTGGCCCATGTGTCGACCATGGTGCCTTCGTCCACATAAGCGCCAAGGTTCACAAAGGACGGCATCAGCACGACACCCGGCGCGATAAAGGCCGACTTGCGCACGACGCAGTTGGGAACGGCGCGGAACCCGGCCTCTTTCCATTGGGTATCGCCCCAGCCCTTGAACTTGCTGTCGACCTTGTCCCACCAACCGCCGCCTTGCGGGCCGCCATCCTGCTGTTCCATATCCTTGATGCGGAACCCCAGCAGCACGGCCTTCTTTGCCCACTGGTTCACGTGCCAGCTGCCATCGCCCTGCTTTTCAGCAACGCGCAGCGACCCGCTGTCCAATGCGTTCAGCGTATCCTCGATCGCTTCACGCGTTTCGCCCGTGGTGGCGGACGTGATGGTGTCTCGCGCCTCCCAAGCGGCTTCGATGGCAGTTTCAAGCTGTGCGTTGGACATGGGCGACTCCGCTGTTTGATCGCGGCGCTTAGACAACAAAGCGGGATGTCTTGCAATCATATCTGGGCAAGGCGCGACCGGCGCGATACGCCTTGGAACAAGCCAATTGGAGCAAGAATTATGAAAGACGACCACCGCAGCCCGTTCCGCGACGCCGATACAGACCGCGAGGCCGCCGAAGGTGTGCCTGACACACCCCAGACCCGATCACCCGCCTATGGCCTTGCCTTCGCGGATCCGGACTTTCTTTGCCGGGATGAACTGCGCCCCGTGCGGTTGCAGCTGGAACTGCTGAAGCCCGAAATGCTGATGAATGAACAGGGGATTGAATCCACAATTGTTCTGTTTGGTGGGGCTCGTATTCCCGACCCCGCCCACAAGGACAGCGCGCGCACGCAAACGCTTGCCGACCTGTCGCAGTTCTATGACGAAGCACGTGAATTTGCGCGCCTCATGACGTTGAAGTCCATTGAAAGCGGGGGCAGGGAAAACGTGATTGTCACGGGTGGCGGCCCCGGCGTCATGGAGGCGGGGAACCGTGGGGCGGTGGACGCCGGTGGGCATTCCATCGGGCTGAACATCGTCTTGCCCTTCGAACAGGCGCCAAACGCCTTTGTCACGCCCGACCTGTGCTTTAACTTCCACTATTTCGCGATCCGCAAGATGCATTTCCTGATGCGCGCCCGCGCGATCTGCGTCTTCCCCGGTGGCTTTGGCACGCTGGACGAGCTGTTCGAGGCGCTGACCCTGATCCAGACCGGCCGCATGGAACGTGTCCCGTTCCTGCTGTTTGGCAAAGCGTTCTGGGAAAAGATCATCAACTGGGATGCGCTGTCGGAAGCGGGCACAATTTCTGCCGATGACCTGGACCTGTTCCGGTTTGTCGACACGGCCAAGGATGCGATTGAACTGATCGATACCTGGGGCCCGACCGACAAGCGCGGGATCGTGCCCGGCAGATAGCTCCGCAATCTCTTGACCGTCCTTTGCCTTGGTTCGATGAAACGGATCGAACCCGGAGGGTCAAAGGGCACATGCATGAAACGGCAAGACTGACGGATCAAACGCGGCAGCACAGGTTGGGACATACCAATCCGGCATCGCGGCGCTGACCGCACGGGTGGGGGGATGTGGCCGCACAAAAGGCGGAGGACGCCAGGGCATCCGCACCAAGTTCAAGACTGCGGCGGCCGGACAGGCCACTGCAGCGCCCGTGCGTGCTGTAAGTCGGGCAAGACGGTCCGCATTCTGCACCGGCACCTGATCCTGCGCAGTCGACTCAACTGGAGTCCGCGATGATGCCAGACATGGTCGCAATCCTGAACAGGCTGCACCAGGGCATGGCGGCACAGCATGCCACCAACGTGACGCGTCAAGCGGTCAGTTCAGCAGGCAATTTGCAAATAGCGACCCGGTGCGGCAGCGTTTCGACGACATCGCCCGCGTCGGTTTCGCGGATGCTGTAACCATAGCCCGCCAACCGGTGCTTCCATTCGCGACGCGACAGCGCCTGGCTGCGTTCGCGGTTGACCAGGTCCAGAACCTGCGCTTCGACAAACGGGTCTTGTCCAAAAATAATCGACATGACAGTCACTCCATTTCCTTTTCCCTGAGCCTGTCATGCAAGCGCACCATGGCGCCATTGGTGCGCAAACGGGAAAAGATTGTGACCATTTCGGGAACAATGACCGGTCAACTCGTCGATCTGTCGGTGAAATTACGTCTGGGCGTACTCTTTTGCGCATCAGCCACGCGTTCATTTTCACGCGTGTCCTTCATCAACTATTTGATGATCTGCACATGGGGTTTGCGCATGAAGCGCCCTGGCCGTTGAATAATCAGGGCACGACCGCGGCGACACGGTCATGTCACCACCCGCCCCAGAAACGAAGACTCAAAAGGGGGGTAAATCAATCCGCGCTTTGACAATCTGTGCATCGCTTCCTTTCGCGTGATTGCACGCGCATCGCGATGCCGAAGGTTGGCGCACCAAAAAAGGCCAGGCCCCCGCCCTTTCAGTTACCCCAGCCCAGCCTCCGCCGCGATTTCCTTCCGGCTCTTGCGGGCACGCTCGGTCGCGGATTTCAGCTGCCCGCACGCGGCCAGAATGTCCTCGCCCCGCGGTGTGCGGATGGGCGAGGCATAGCCCGCGTTGTAGATGATGTTGGCAAAGGCGCGGATCCGGTTGTTTGACGACCGCTTGTAGGGCGCGCCGGGCCATTCATTGAACGGGATCAGGTTCACCTTGGCCGGGATGCCCTCCAACAGCCTGACCAGCCGATGGGCATCCTCATCCGTGTCATTCACCCCGTCCAACATCACATATTCAAAGGTGATACGTTCGGAATTGCGCCCGCGTGGATAGGCCTTAAGCGCGTCCAGCAACGCCTCGATGTTCCAGCGCTTGTTGATCGGGACCAGTGTGTTGCGCACCTCGTCCGTGGTGGCATGGAAGGATACGGCCAGTTGACAGCCGATCTCGTTCGCGGTGCGTTCAATCTCGGGCACGACGCCCGAAGTGGACAGCGTAATGCGACGACGGGACAACTGAATGCCCTCTTCGTCCATGCAGATCTTCATCGCGTCGCGCACGTTCTCGAAATTATAAAGCGGTTCACCCATGCCCATCAGAACGATGTTCGACAGAAGGCGCGTTTCATCCTTGGGTGCACCGGGCACGGGCCACTCGTCCAAATCGTCACGGGCCATCATCACCTGACCGACAATCTCGGCCGCGGTCAGGTTGCGCACCAGCTTCTGCGTGCCTGTATGACAGAACGAACAGGTCAACGTACAGCCAACCTGGCTGGACACACACAGCGTGCCGCGATCCTCTTCGGGGATGTACACCACTTCCACCTCGTGACCGCCCGAGATGCGCACCAGCCACTTGCGGGTGCCGTCGATGCTGACCTGCTTCGACACAACGTCCGGAATCTCGATCACAAATGTTTCGGCCAGTGCGGCGCGATACACCTTGGACAGGTTCGTCATCTCTGCAAAGTCGCGCACGCCCCACTGGTAAATCCACTGCCAGATCTGGCCCACACGCATCTTCGCCTGCTTTTCCGGCGTACCATGAGCCACCAAGACGTCGCGCATTTGCGGACGCGTCAGGCCAACAAGGTTCACAAGTCCCTCCGGCATTTTCCGGGGAATCGTCAAAACGTCCTGTGTGATCGGCGCGTCAGCCATGGCTATTTCCATCGTTGGGGTGATGCGCCCCTATATAGGAAAGCCACCGACAATCAAAAGGATTCGCCGGAAAGGAAAACGCACAGCGGCCATCCCCTGCTTCTTCTGACCAGAAATACGACGGGGAGCGCGAGGGGCAGAGCCCCTCGTCAGAAAAAATGAATCGCGTGCGCCCTTGGGCGCGCATTTGGATCACTGGGCCGCAACACTGGCCTTTGGCGACCAGGCAAACGGGGCCAGGGCGATGTCGGTGGGGGTGTCAAAAACCGCATTCGTGAAATTCGACATCACCTTCTGCGCATAGATCAGGATGGTATCAAGGATCGCACGCTCCCCGTACCCGGCGGCTTCAAAGGCTGCGATGGCATCCGCGCCCGGGCGGCCGTGGCTCTCGCGCAGGGCAAGCGTAAAATCGCGCAGCGCCTCCAGTCGTGGCGGCAAAGGGGTTTCATCCCGCAGGGCTTGGACAATGCGCGCGTCAATCGTCTCGCGATGGGCGATGGCGGTGTGGGCGGGCACGCAGTAATGACTGGCATTCGCGACATTTGCGGTCATCCACACCACGGTTCGCTCTTCAGGGGTAAATGCGGTGCCTTCAATCGCAAGACGGTGCAAGTGCAGGTACGCTTCCAGCAAGCCCGGGCTTTCAGCCATCACGCCGTGCAGGTTGGGCAGACGCCCATAGGTGCGGATCAAATCTTCAAGCAGCGGAACGGATGCTCGGGGGGCGGTATCAAGGATGTGTACTGTAGTGGTGACCATACTGGTTCCTCAGTGACAATCGGACGACGGCGCCCCACCTAGTAAGGAACCAAAAGGTTCTTAACTGCCGGAATACACAAAGGGGCCGTGCATCCCTGCACAGCCCCTCGCATGGATGTGAGTTGAAATTGCGCCCGGGCTTACCCGCCGCATCGCGCCTCGGCATCTTCGACCGCCGCGGTAAACCCCAACAGCGAAAACGTATCCTTGGTGGTGGTGCCACGGCTGGACACAGCGGTCACGATGGCCTCGGCCCCGCGCTTCATCGCTGTCACGATCTTGGCATCATCTGCGGGGGTCGCGGGCCAGGCCCATTCCCCTTCGGTGAACAGCTCGAACTCGTTGCCGCTGATGTTGACGTTCACGGTCGACCCGGACCGGAACGGATAGCCGCCGGTAAAGGCCACCTGACCCTTGGCGGCCGCGCTCGGACGATAAAACACCATCAGCAGAATCTGACCGCGGGTCGCGGCCACGACACGGCCCTCGCGCGTATTGACGACCTCCTTGGGTGTCGCGACACCCCAGCACTCGGTCGGATTGTCCTCGACGAACACGCTCCAGTCGGTCTTGGCCGCCACACGGTTGGTGCTTTGCTCCTGCGCAACGCCCGTTCCCGCCATAAGCGAAACGGCGCCTACCAAACCGATCATTGTCTTCCTAAATGCCATAGCCACAGCCTCCAAGCTGTCAGAAACCTCAATACCTGATCCGCCCCCGGGCGCGCCATTTTCGGCGCATTCTCTTGCAAGGGCGGTCTTTCTTCTCGACAAGTGGCACATTAGCGCGAAACGCGCGACGCAGGAAAGATGAATTGGCGGGAAATCGCCAAGAAGTGAGGGAAAAGATGACGCATCCGGCCCATGGCGCAGTCACGCTGACAGAAATCTGGCGCGGTCCATTCCTCGAAAGCGCACATCAGGGCCACGCCGTGATCTGCGATGACACCGGCCAGATCGTCGAAAGCTGGGGGGAACCGGGCACGGTTGTGCTGCCGCGTTCATCGTCCAAGATGATCCAGGCCCTGCCCCTGATCGAAAGTGGTGCCGCCGCCGCGCACAGTCTCGGCCCCGAACACCTTGCCCTGGCCTGTGCGTCGCATCAGGGCGCGCCCATCCACGTGGACAAGGTCGGCGCCTGGCTGTCGGCCATAGGCAAGGGCGATGATGATTTCAGATGCGGGCCACAGGACTCACGCGATCCGGACCTGCGCACCGCGATGATCAAGGCAGACGAAAGCCCCTGCCGCATCCACAACAACTGCTCGGGCAAGCACACGGGCTTTCTCACCCTCGCCAAACATCTGGGCGCAGGTCCCGATTACGTCGACCCGGCCCACCCGGTACAACGCGCCTGCCTCGAAGCGTTCGAGAGGGTGACCGAAGAAACCTCTCCCGGCTTCGGCATTGACGGCTGTTCGGCCCCCAACTTTGCCTGCACCCTGCACGGCATGGCCCGCGCCATGGCCCATTTCGCCGCCGCGGGCACAGACAGCGCCGAAGCCCAACTGCACTGCGCCATGGCGGCCCATCCGGACCTGGTCGCAGGCGAAGGTCGTGCCTGCACACGGCTCATGCGCGCCATGGACGGCAAGGTCGCGATCAAAACGGGCGCCGAGGCGTTCTTTGTCGCCATCCTGCCCGAGCAGAAAAAGGGCGTTGCCCTCAAAATCACCGATGGCGGCACCCGGGCCGCCGAATGTGCCATCGCGCAAATCCTGGTGCGGCTGGGCGCACTTGACCCCAACCACCCCGAGGCACTGGCCTACACCAACGGCCCGATCAAGAACTGGGATGGTCTCGAAACGGGCCACATGCGCGCCGCACCTGCCCTTCTCTGACGTCGCTACATCTCGATGATCGGCGCCACTTCAACCGAACCGGACCCGTCCGCCACCATCGGACAACCCCTGGCCATCTCGCAGGCCGCCTCTGGCGTGTCGGCGCGCACAACGGTGTAGCCGGAGATGGGGTTGGCCCCGCCATCCTGTGTCACACCAGACGCAGTCACCGTCATCGACTGTCCCACCGGATTGCCACCATTCACGACGTTTTCGCCCATATCCTCGAACCACTTGCCCCAGGCCGCCATGGCCTTCTCGCCCTCTTCCTGCGTCTCGGGGATCGTCCCCCCGTGATAGGCAAAAATGAAATCCGGCATCCTGATCCCTCCCTGTTGGCTGAACCCAGAGTACCACGATTCGCGAAATCCCGTTTCTTCTGACCAGAAATACGACGGGGTGAGGCCGCAAGGCCGAGGGGCAGCGCCCCTTTACGCGCTCACAAATTCAGACCGCGCATAGCCTTGCACATACAACAGTGCGGTCAAATCCCCGAAATTCACCCGCACATCGCATTGCGCGGCAACCGCAGGTTTCGCATGCAACGCCACGCCTATCCCGGCCCGGCCCAGCATGCCCAGATCATTGGCGCCATCTCCGACAGCCAGCACATCTTCCACCGCGATCCCCAGCCGCGTGGTGATCTCGACAAGCGCATCCACCTTGGCCTGCTGGCCCAGGATCGGCATACCCACCTCGCCCGTCAGAACACCATCAGAGGCCAGCAACGTATTGGCCCGATTCTCATCGAACCCCAGATGCGCCGCCACGGCGCTGGTAAAGGCCGTGAACCCGCCTGACACAAGCGCGGCGTAGGCCCCATGCGCCTTCATCGTCGCAAGCAAGGTCGCCCCGCCGGGCATCATGGTGATCCGCGTTGCCAGCACATCGCCAATGACGCTTTCGGGCAGGTTCTTCAGCAAACCCACACGCTCGCGAATGGCCGCTTCGAAATCCAACTCGCCATTCATGGCCCCCGCCGTGATGTCCTTGACCCGGTCGCCGACACCGGCCACATCCGCCAGTTCGTCAATGCATTCCTGCTGGATCATGGTACTGTCCATGTCGGCGATCAGCATCTTCTTGCGGCGCCCGTCCAGCGGCACAATCACCAGATCGACGCCCATCCTTTGCAAGTCAGCCCACACTTCCCACCGGTTGTCGGGCATCACCTCCAGTGAAAATGCGGCCACCTCGTCCACGGCCAGCCACTGCACATCCCCACCGCCCCACGCATTCCGCAGGTTGTCAATCAGGGCCGGCTCCAGCGACGGCGCGGCAGGATCCGTTAACAGCGTGCAAACAAACATGAAGACCCGTTTCCGATACGCGACAGGCATGTCGCAAAAAATGGTTCAAGCGGCGCTATAGCCCCGGATTCCCGGTTGCACCACCCCGTATGCCCCCGTAAACGCGGCCGTGGGACACCCTTCCCCAACGAAGGGCGCATATCTGTAAGGATAACATCAGATGGCTATCACTGCTCCGGTCACGCGGCCGGCAAACCCGCGTTTTTCTTCTGGCCCCTGCGCCAAACCACCCACCCACACACTCGCCGCACTTGCCGACGCGCCCCTTGGCCGCTCGCACCGTGCCGCCGTGGGCAAGGCCAAGCTCAAACAGGCAATCGAAGACACACGAGAGATCCTCGGCGTCCCCGCCGACTACAAGATCGGCATCGTACCCGCCTCGGACACCGGCGCTTACGAAATGGCGATGTGGTCCCTGCTGGGCGAACGGCACGCGGATATGGTTGCATGGGAAAGCTTCGGCGCAGGCTGGGTCACGGACGTCGCCAAGCAGCTGAAAATCGAACATACCGTCCACACGGCTGACTATGGCCACATCGTGGATATGGCCGCGCTCAACTACGACAACGATGTCTGCTTTACCTGGAATGGCACGACCTCTGGCGTGCGCATGGCAAATGGCGACGCGATCCCGATGGACCGTGCCGGGCTGACGCTGTGCGACGCGACCTCGGCCGCCTTTGCGATGGATCTGCCCTGGGACAAGCTGGATGTGACGACTTTCAGCTGGCAAAAGGTGCTGGGCGGCGAAGCGGCGCACGGCATGCTGATCCTGTCCCCCCGCGCGGTGGCACGTCTGGAATCGTACACGCCGCCATGGCCCCTGCCCAAAATCTTCCGCCTGACCAAGGGCGGCAAGCTGATCGACGGCATCTTTGTCGGTGAAACGATCAACACACCGTCCATGCTCGCGGTCGAAGATTACCTGTTTTCTCTGAACTGGGCGCGCGACGTGGGCGGCCTGCAAGGGTTGATCGCCCGTGCGGAAGCCAACGCCCAAGCCGTATTTGATTTCTGCGAAAAACACGACTGGATCGACAACCTCGCCGTTGATCCCGTCACACGGTCCACCACGTCGGTCTGCCTGAAGTTCACGGATGACCGGATTACGGACGGCGCCGCGTTCGCCAAGGCCGTCGCCAAACGGCTCGCGGATGAAAACGTGGCGCTCGACATCGGTGCGTACCGCGACGCCCCTCCGGGCCTGCGCATCTGGTGCGGCGGCACGGTCGAAACAGCAGACATCGCAGCGATGCTGCCCTGGCTCGCCCACGCGTTCGAGACCGAAATCAACGCATGATCACTGGTGGGCAGATTGCCCACCCTACTCCCCCACGTAGGGTGGGCAATCTGCCCACCACCCGACGCAAAACCACATCAACCCACAGGGTGTGCGTCCATCGCCCACCACCCGACACAAAACCAAACCAACCCGTAGGGTGCGCATTTATTGCGCACCACCCGCAAGGACACAAAAATGCCCAAAGTTCTCATCTCCGACAAACTCTCCGAAGCCGCCGTTCAGATTTTCCGCGACCGCGGGATCGAGGTCGATTTTCAACCCGACCTTGGCAAGGACAAGGACAAGCTGGCCGAGGTCATCGGCCAGTATGATGGCCTTGCCATCCGGTCCGCCACGCGCGTCACCCCGACCATTCTGAAGAATGCCCACAACCTCAAAGTCATCGGGCGCGCAGGCATCGGCACCGACAATATCGACAAGGAAGAGGCCAGCAAGAAAGGCGTGATCGTGATGAACACGCCCTTCGGCAACATGATCACGACCGCCGAACACGCCATCGCCATGATGTTCGCCGTTGCCCGCCAAATCCCCGAAGCCAGCGCATCGACACACGCGGGCAAATGGGAAAAGTCCAAGTTCATGGGCACCGAACTGACCGGCAAGACCCTGGGCGTCATCGGCGCAGGCAATATCGGCGGTATCGTCTGCGACCGTGCCCGCGGTCTGAAGATGAAGGTGCTCGCCTATGACCCGTTCCTGGGCGAGGAAAAGGCCGCCAAGATGGGTGTCGAAAAGGTCGAGCTTGAGGACCTGATCAAGCGCGCCGATTTCATCACCCTGCACGTGCCCAAGACCGAGCAGACGGCGAACATGATCACCGCCGAGCGTATCGCGATGATGAAACCCGGCGTGCGGATCATCAACTGCGCCCGTGGCGGCCTCGTGGACGAAGAGGCGCTGGCCGAAGCGCTGAAATCCGGCCACGTCGCAGGTGCGGCCTTTGACGTCTTTGCCGAGGAACCCGCCAAGGAAAACGCGCTGTTCAACCTGCCCAACGTGGTGGTCACACCGCACCTTGGCGCCGCCACGACCGAGGCGCAGGAAAATGTCGCCCTGCAGGTGGCCGAGCAGATGGCGAACTACCTGCTCACAGGGGCGGTCGAAAACGCGCTCAACATGCCGTCCGTTACAGCGGAAGAGGCCAAGGTGATGGGTCCCTGGGTCAAGCTGGCAGGCCACCTGGGCAGTTTCGTCGGCCAGATGACGGACGAGCCGATCAAGGCGATCAACATCCTCTATGACGGCGTTGTCTCGACCATGAACCTCGACGCGCTGAACTGCGGCGTCATCGCGGGCATCATGAAACGCGCCAACCCGGACGTGAACATGGTCTCCGCCCCCGTCATCGCCAAGGAACGCGGCATCCAGATATCGACCACGAACCAGGACCAGTCGGGCGCGTTCGAAGGGTACATCAAGGTCACCGTCGTCACCGACAAACGCGAACGCTCGGTCGCGGGCACCGTGTTCTCGGATGGCAAGCCACGCTTCATCCAGATCAAGGGCATCAACATCGACGCCGAGATCGGCGCCAACATGCTTTACACCACGAACGAGGACGTGCCGGGCATCATCGGCCTCTTGGGCAACACGATGGGCAAGAACGGCGTGAACATCGCGAACTTCACGCTGGGCCGGAACGATGTGGGCGGCGAGGCGATTGCGCTGCTTTATGTCGATGACCCGATCCCAAGCGATGTTCTGAAGACGCTCGACGGCACCGGCATGTTCACGCAGGTGAAACCACTGGCTTTCGACGTGGCTTGACGGCCAAACTCCCGTCCTCGCCTTTAAATCAATGCGGGGACGGCCACCCGTCCACCGCCGTCCAAAGGTAGGGGATTCCCGTATTGAGTGATTGAGCAACGCTGGTATCCTTTTCACAGGAGGTTGCCATGCTTGACTATCTAATGTCAGAAGTCGCAATTGCCGTTTGCCTGGGCAGCGTGTTTCAGGAGGTGCTGCACTGGTACAACCTGCGCACCCGGCTTCACCTCAAAGGCACGCAACGCCTGCTACGATCTCCGCTTTATTGGGCAATGACGGCGGTTATGATGATCGTATCGGTCCTCGGCGTGTATTTTTGGTTCGACGGCCAGCCCGACGATCACTCGCTGCGCGACATGTTTGTATTTGGCGCAGCCTTCCCACTCATTTTCAAATCACTCGTTAAATCCCTGTCGTCCGGTCAATCCGTTGAACTGGGTGCCACACCTGCACCGGCAAAAGACAAACCAATTCACGCAACAGGAGTTCTCAAGCATTATTTTGGAGTTTGATTATGTCCAAGAATTTTTTAGGCCCGATTATTCACCTCGGCCTCTTAGGCGTTATGGCGTTGCCTCTACTCGCCCGTTCCTGCGATACGGTCGCAACCACCGCACGGGTTGGTGACACAGCGACTTCCACCATTTCGCAAGCCAGCCGCGCCAGCCGCTTCGACGACTCTCAACTGGCTTTCCGCGCCGGAGAGAGCGACGGCACCACTCTGTTTCGGGAACTCGCCATCGAGGCGCCACGCCTCTCCGAAAATCTGGCAACTTCCTACCTCAGAGGGGTCGAACCGACGATCCGGTTCGCAACTGCGCTCCCCGATCATTCGACCGAATTCATCTCGATCTTTGGACGCGAACCGACACTGGCCATGCTGGATGAAACTACAACGGTCAATCGCAACTTCAACACGTTCGAAGATGCCGCTCAAAGCGCAAAATCAGCCGATGAAATAGCGCGGGTCATCTCAGGGTCTGACGAAAATGTCATCGCAGTCATCGCACATAACGACAACGGCAGGCTGATTTTTCCAGATGGTAGCCAACTCGAAATTGCAGAGATGGCAAACATGTGCGCTGCGGCCGACAAGCGCTGCGTTGTGCTCAGTTGTGAGTCGTCTGACTTCATCGCTGACAACTCAGCCAGCATTTCAGGCGTATCCCGTGTCATCACCACCCAAGAGGCCCTGTTCATTTCGCGACGGCTCTCGGGTTATCTGAAGCGCCTGCGCACCCAAGACAAACAGATCAGTTATCGCGATCTTGATCTTGGCATCCGTTACGTTGCCGCCAACAGCGAAGCCATGGCGTTGACCATCGGCCAGGCCAAACGTGCATCCAAAGTCGTCGCAGCCGGCAGCACCGTCGGCGCTATCGTATTTTTTGGCGACGACGAGTGATGCGTCCGCGCAGGTGACGGGGCGTATTTCGGCTGCGTGACATTCACGCATCGACCTTGCGTGTAAAATTCAAATACCCTTTCGTAACACTCGCGCGTGGTCTGAACGAATTGTAGGCCGCAGTTACAGCCGAACCTTAAGGCGAGCCTGCTCCATGACCCATCCCATCTACGCCATCGGCGACATCCATGGCCAAATGGCTGAACTCGATCGCATCCTCTCTCTCATCGAAGGCGACGGCGGCCGCGATGCACAGGTCGTGTTTCTGGGCGATTACACCGACCGCGGCCCAGACAGTCGCGCGGTGCTGGATGCGCTGATCGACGGGCGCGATGCAGGCCGGAACTGGACCTTCCTCAAAGGCAACCATGACCGCATGTTCGAATGGTTCATGGATGATCCGCTGCGGCATGATCCCTACCTGATGGTGGAACTTTACTGGCTGCACGAACGGCTGGGCGGTGACACGACACTGGCATCCTATGGCGTGGACGCCAGCGGTGCGCGGCGGGAAAAGGACGTGCACGCTGATGCCCGCGACGCGGTGCCTCGGGCGCATGTGACCTTCCTGCGCGACCTGCGGCTCATGCATGTCGTGGGCGACCTGATGTTCGTGCATGCAGGTATCCGCCCGGGCGTCGCGATCATGGATCAGTCCGAAGAGGACCTGCTGTGGATCAGGCAGGAGTTTCACGACCACACGGACCCGCACCCAAAGCTGATCGTGCACGGCCATACCCCCATCAAGGCAGCCACCCATTACGGCAACCGCGTCAACCTCGATACCGCCGCGGGCTATGGCCAACCGCTCACCGCGGCCGTGTTCGAAGCGGTGCAGGTCTGGACGTTGACGGACCGGGGACGCCAGCCGCTCAACCCGTAGGGTGCGCCTTCACGGCGCACCGCTCCTCCGACACCGTAGGCTGGGCTTCGGCCCGGCACGCTGTCAGGTCCAATCCAGCACGACCTTGCCCGACGATCCCGACTTCATCGCCGCAAATCCGGCCTCGAACTCCGACGCCTTGAACCGGTGCGTGATGACGCCCGCCACGTCCAGACCATTTTGCAGCATCGCGATCATCTTGTACCAGGTCTCGAAAATCTCGCGCCCATAGACGCCCTTAATGGTGATGGCCTTGAACACGATCCGGGACCAGTCCACGGGGCTCTTGCCCGGCGGTATCCCCAGCATCGCGATGCGGCCCCCCATGGTCATCGCCTCGACCATCTGGTCCAGCGCCATCTGATTGCCCGACATCTCAAGGCCCACGTCAAACCCCTGGGTCATCTTCAGGCCGGGCATTACATCCCGCAGGTCCTGCTGCGCCACATTGACGGGCACCACATCCGCCACGCGGGCGGCAAGGTCCAGCCGGTCGGGGTTCACATCCGTTATTACCACGTTGCGCGCGCCCACATGGCGCGCCACCGCCGCCGCCATGATACCGATGGGACCGGCCCCGGTGACCAGCACATCCTCGCCAATCAGATCAAAGCTCAGCGCGGTATGCACCGCATTCCCCAACGGGTCGAGGATGGCGCCGATATCGTCGTCAATCTCATCCGGCAGCGGCACGACGTTGAAAGCGGGCAGGCGCATATATTCTGCAAAGGCCCCCTGTTCGTTCACCCCGATCCCCCGCGTGGCCGGGTCCAAATGAAATTTGCCGGCCCTGCTCTGGCGCGAGGTTGTGCCGATCAGATGCCCTTCCCCGGAACAGCGTTGGCCCAGGTCCAGCCCCTGGACGTTCCGGCCCATATCCACGATCTCGCCCGCAAACTCATGGCCCGTGATCAACGGAGTAGGCACCGTGGTCTGCGCCCAGTCGTCCCAGTTCCAGATGTGAATGTCGGTCCCGCAAATCCCGGTTTTCTTCACCCGGATCAGCACGTCATCCGGCCCGATCTCGGGCACGGGGGCGGACACCTGCCACAGCCCTTCGCGGGCATGCGTTTTTTCCAGCGCCATCATCGTGTTGCGCATCAGATCACCCCCACAGCCTTGCCCGCCACCTCGAACGCCGCCAACCCGCGGTCCAGATCATCGCGGGTCAGGGCCGCATTCATCTGCGTCCTGATCCGTGCCTGCCCACGCGGCACCACCGGAAAGAAAAAGCCGGAGACATAGACACCGTCCTCGAACAACCGTGCCGCCATATCCTGCGCCAACTGCGCTTCGCCCAGCATCACCGGAATGATCGGATGCTCGCCCGGCAACAGTTCAAAGCCCAACCGCTCCAATCCGGCCCGCCAATACGCCGCATTGTCAAAAAGCTGCGCCCGCAGCGCATCACCGTCCTCAACCAGCCGGATCGCCTCGATGCCCGCGGCGACAATGGCGGGGGGCAAAGAATTCGAAAACAGGTACGGCCGCGCCCGCTGGCGCAGCAGGTCGATCACCGGCTGCGGTCCGGCGATGTAACCGCCGATGGACCCGCCCAGCGCCTTGCCCAACGTACCCGTCAGAATGTCGACATCAACACCCGCATGGGCGGGCGTGCCTGCGCCCTTGGGCCCCATGAACCCCGTTGCATGACAATCATCCACCATCACCAACGCGCCGAAGTTCCGGGCCAGCGTCGTGATCTCCGGCAGCTTCGCCAGATAGCCGTCCATGGAAAACACGCCGTCGGTCGCAATCATGATGTGCCGCGCGCCATCCGCCTTGGCCGCGCGCAGCTGCTTTTCCAGACTGTCCATGTCGCTGTTGGCATAGCGATAGCGCTTGGCCTTGCACAGCCGGATGCCATCGATGATCGAGGCATGGTTCAGGGCATCGGACACAATGGCGTCCTCCGGCCCCAACAGCGGCTCGAACAATCCGCCATTGGCGTCAAAACACGCGGCGAACAGGATGGCATCGTCCTTGCCCAGAAAGCGGGCCAGGCGATGCTCAAGGTCCCGATGCAAGTCCTGCGTGCCGCAGATGAACCGGACCGACGCCATGCCAAACCCATGCGTGTCCATCGCGCCCCTGGCGGCGGCAATCAGGTCGGGGTGATCGGCCAGCCCAAGGTAGTTGTTGGCGCACAGGTTCAGAACCGCGCGGCCGCCCACATCAATGCGGCCCGCTTGCGGTGACGTGATCTCGCGCTCGCGTTTCAACATCCCGTCCGCCTCGATCTGGGCAAGGGTGTCGGTCACATGGGTCAGAAAGGCGTGGGTCATGGATGCGCTCCTTTGACCACATATCTAACATTTCGGAAACGATTCCGGTAGAGCGGAAATCATCATCACGGACAAAATTCCGTGAAAACGGAAATTACGCGTCCTGGACCACCAGGAACGCCCGCGCCGGGCGGTCGGCTTCAATACGGTGGGGGACATCGGCAGCATAGCGGGCGGTATCGCCCTGCCCGATCGTCTCGACAGCACCGCCGCTCGTGACCCTCAGCGTGCCGTCGATCACCGTCAGATGCTCCCGCGCGCCACGCGCATGGGGTTGGCTGTCCAGCACACCGCCGTCCACAAACCGCAGCTCGTACACCTCATGTCGCCCTGCATCCTCGGGGGCACTCAGAATACGGATGGTGCAGCCCGCGCCCCGGTTCTCGATGCTTGGCACATCGCCCGACCGCAGCACCTCGATGCGTTCCGCCGCGCCCTCATCCAGAAGCCCGGCAAAATCCACCTGCAAGGCCCGCGTCAGGTTCCACAGCGTCGCAATGGTGGGTGAGGATTCGCCGCGCTCGATCTGGCTGACCATCGACCGGGACACACCCGACAATTTCGCAACCGCATCCAGCGACAGGCCCTGCGCCCGCCGCGCGTCTTTCAGGCGGGCCGGCAAAAGCGACAATATAGCGTCATTACTTTCCGTCATGCCGGACAAATGCCCGTGCCGCTGCGTCAAAGTCAAGCCATCGGGGCTGACACGCGCGTGTCCCATCGTCATATCCTTGTGCAAACCCCAAAAGGAGAAAGCCATGACCCAAGACATCGTAATTCTGGACGGGGCACGCACGGCCATCGGCACCTTTGGGGGATCGCTCGCCGGGACCACGCCGATCGACCTGGGCACCGCAGCGGCCAAGGCCGCGCTGGACCGGTCGGGGGTCGAAGGCGGGCAGATCGGCCACGTCGCCTTTGGTCACGTGATCAACACCGAACCGCGGGACATGTACCTGTCCCGTGTCGCGGCGATGCAGGCAGGCGTGCCCGACACGACGCCCGCCATGAACGTGAACCGCCTGTGTGGGTCGGGCGTACAGGCGATTGTCAGCGTGATTCAGTCTCTGATGCTGGGCGATGCCGAGTTTGGCCTTGCGGGCGGGGCCGAAAACATGTCGCGTTCCCCTTTCATCATGCCCAGCCAACGCTGGGGGGCCAAGATGGGCGATGTCAAAACGCTCGACATGATGCTGGGCGCACTGAACTGCCCCTTTGGCACCGGGCACATGGGCGTAACGGCAGAGAACGTGGCCGCCGAACATGGTATCACCCGGCACGACCAGGATGCCTTTGCGATGCAAAGCCAGGAACGCGCCGCCGCCGCCATCGCGGACGGTCGGTTCGCTTCGCAGATCACGCCGGTCGAGGTGAAGGTCAAGCGCGACCTGGTGCCCTTCGAGGTCGATGAACATCCCAAGGCGACAAGCATGGATGCCCTGGCCGGCCTGCGGCCCGTGTTCCAGAAGGACGGGTCCGTCACGGCGGGCAACGCATCCGGCATCAACGACGGTGCCGGTGCTGTCGTGCTTGCCACCGCAAAGGCGGCCGAAAAGGCCGGTTTGACACCGAAGGCCCGCGTGCTGGGCTATGCTCATGCGGGTGTCCGCCCCGAAGTCATGGGCATCGGCCCCATCCCGGCAGTGCGCAACCTGCTGGACCGGACGGGCCTGTCGGCAAGCGACTTCGACGTTGTGGAATCGAACGAAGCGTTCGCTGCACAGGCGCTCGCCGTCTCGAACGACCTTGGCTTTGATCCTGCGCGTGTGAACCCGAACGGTGGTGCCATCGCCCTGGGTCACCCCGTGGGCGCAACCGGCGCCATCATCACGGTCAAGGCGCTGTACGAGCTGGAGCGGATCGGCGGATCAAAGGCCTTGATCACCATGTGCATCGGCGGTGGCCAGGGGATCGCGCTGGCGATTGAACGGATGGGCTGACGGTCAGACGCGGGGCGACACCTGTCTCGTGTCGCCCGCTGCACCTGCCGCGCGGTTCGCCTTCAAGCGGCGCGCCAAGGCACCAAGCCTTGCCAGCTTTTTGTCGTTCTTCGGATTGCGCACGCCTTTTTCATTGCCGGGCATCCGCAGCATCAAGGCGTAGCTGGCCAGGTCGATGTGCTGGACAAAGAATTTGTTGTAGCTGGCAAAGTCTTCGGCTTCGCCCTTTTCCTTGTCCGGTCCGGTCGCCAGCAACAACACCTTCAAGCATGTCAGATCCCGGATTTCGGCCCAGGCCGACTGGACGATTTCCGCGTCTCGATCCTTGGTCCCCTCCGCGATCAAGGCGCGGGTCACCTTGTTGTCGGCCTCATCCTGTGACTGCTTTTTCGAGATTGGATAGTAGTCGTCCCTGTACTCTTCCACCAACGCCTTCAGGAACACCGTACAAAAGAAGATCGGGCCTTCCAAATCTTTGTAAAGGTTCGGAAAACCCTGTCGTGTGGCCCGCTTGATATTGTGCAGAAGAATAATGGCATCAGGCAGGTCGCGCATCTGTTCGCCATAGGTTTTGGCCGATTGATGCGCCAGGATCAGAAAGCGCGCCCGCTCCACCATGTTGTAGACGGTTTTGAAATCTTCCATCAGCTGCGCGATGTACTCCGTCCGTGCGTCAAGCGCGGTCTTGCGGGTGTTCCACGCATCGAACAGCTTTTTGATGACGCCCCCCAGCACACCGCCAAAGGCCAGTGACAGACCCGCTGTCCCGACGGCGACCAGCAGGCGGGGGCCATCCTCACCCCCGTTTGTCAGCCAAAACACCGTCGCCCAGATCGCAAGGCCACCGACAAAGGCAAGACCGATCCACAGAAGGATCGGAAACGCCGACTTGGCCGGGGTGTGCAATGGGGGCATGGCAGTAATCAACATCTGAAATGATGTTGCGCAGCCTAGCACGATTCGCGTGCAGGGCGCCGATCAGAAAATTGCCTCGAGCGTCAGGACAAGCGCGGTCCCGAACACCGTGCCCAGCACCAGGGCCAGCACGATCCATCGCCAGAACCCGCGACGCTTGGGCGGCAGAGGGTTGGACTGGGCGATCAGCGCCTGTTCGACAAGGCGCGGCAAACGTGGGCCGAACCGGGTCAGGACACGGACCGTGTTGTAAAGGTCGCTGACCACCGCCTTGGGGCCGATGGATTTCTGGATATAGTCCGTCACCACAGGTGACGCGACCTGCCAGATGTTCATGTTCGGATTGAGGGACCGCGCCACGCCTTCAACCACGACCATGGTGCGTTGCAGCAGGATCAGTTCGGTCCGCGTCTCCATCCCGAAACGTTCAGTAACTTCAAAGAGATAGGCCAAGAGCCGCCCCATCGAAATCTTGGATGCGTCCATACCGAAGATCGGCTCGCCGACGGCGCGCAGGGCGCGGGCAAACTCGTCTACATCCTTGTCGGCCGGGACATACCCTGCCTCGAAATGCACTTCGGCCACGCGCTTGTAATCCTTGCGGATAAAGCCGAACAGGATCTCGGCATAGACGCGGCGGGTGTATTCATCGATATGCCCCATGATCCCGAAATCATAGGCGATGATGTCCCCGTTCGGGGCGACCTTGAGGTTGCCCTGATGCATGTCGGCATGGAAATACCCGTCGCGCAGCGCGTGCAGCAGGAACAGTTTCAGCACCCGTTCGCTAAGGTCCACGCGGTTGTGACCGGCGGCGTCGATGGCAGCGTTGTCACCCATGGGAACCCCATCGGCCCATTCCAGCGTCATCACCCGACGGCCGGAATATTCCCACCGTATCCTGGGAAGTTTGAAACCCGCGTCCTTTTCCGTGTTGGCGGCGAACTCGCCCGCGGCAGAGGATTCGAGGCGCAGGTCCAGTTCGCCCTGCACGACGCCATCGAAATGGGCGATGACGTCCATGGGTCGCAGGCGCCGGGCGCCGGGGGCAAACACCTCGACAATGCGGGCGGCGAAATAGAAGGCGTCGATGTCCTTCTGGAACGCTTTTTCGATGCCCGGACGCAGCACCTTGACCGCCACGAACGTGTCTTCGTTCGCCAGCTTGGCCTTGTGCACCTGCGCGATGGAGGCGGCGGCAACCGGTTCGCTGAACTCCGAGAACAGGGCATCGGTGGGCACGCCCAGTTCACGCTCAACCTCGGCCTTGGCGTCGGTGGCGGGGAAGGCGGGCAACTGGTCTTGCAACACACGCAACTGGACCGCCAGTTCGTCGCCCACCACGTCCGGCCGTGTCGACAGGATTTGGCCAAACTTGATGTAGGCAGGGCCGAGTGCCGTGATCGCGCGGATGGCGGGCGGCATCGTCGGATCGCCCTTGTAGCCCAGCCAGCGGAACGGTTTGGCCAGCGCCTTGGCAACGAAGCGCAGGGCGGGTGGGGCTTCGAACGCGTCGAGGACGACATTCATCGCGCCCGCACGTTCCAACGTCGCGCCCGTGCGGATCAGGCGGATGATGTTGTGGGGGCCTCTCACCGGGGTGTCCCCGCGGGGACAAAACCGCCGCCCAGAAGTGTCCCCGCGGGGACACTTGCGCTTAACGCCTTGTTAAACACAATATATTGAAAAATCATCAGATTTTCCACCCGGAATGCAGGCAGGCGATGCCCATGGAGAGATTCCGGTACTTGGCATTCTCGAACCCTGCGGTGCGGACCATGGACAGGAACGTCTCCTGATCGGGGAACTTGCGGATGCTCTCGACCAGGTATTGATAGCTGTCGCGGTCGTTGGCGATCAGCTTGCCCATGTTGGGGATCACGTTGAAGCTGTAGAGGTCATAGAGCTTTTGCAGCCCGTCATTGGGCAACTGGCTGAACTCAAGCACCATCAGGCGGCCGCCGGGTTTCAGCACGCGGTAGGCTTCGTTCAAAGCGTCCTGGGGCCTTGTCACGTTCCTTATGCCGAAGCTGATCGTATAGACGTCGAAGGTGTTGTCGTCGAAGGGCAGGGCCATCGCGTCGCCGACGACCCAATCAAGGCTGTCGGCCATGCGGTCCGCCTCGGCCCGTTTGCGGCCTTCTACCAGCATGGGTTCGGTGAGATCCAGCACGGTGGCGTGGCCGTGGCCCGCACGTTTCAGAAACTTGAACGAGATGTCGCCGGTGCCCCCCGCCACATCCAGCAGCTTTTGCCCGGCGCGGGGGGCCAGCCAATCCATCATCGCCTCTTTCCAGATGCGGTGGATGCCGACGCTCATCACGTCATTCATGATGTCGTATTTCGACGCGACCGAGCCGAACACGCCCCGCACACGACCGGCCTTTTCATCCTCGGGTACGGTTTCAAACCCGAAATGCGTTGTCTTGTCTTCGGTCATGGCTGGGGCGTCTTTGTTGTTTGGTCAGGCCTTGTTATAGGCCGCTGGCGGACATACACAACGTGACCCTTTCGCCGCAGGAGTTTGCCGTCGATGCCCGAACTGCCGGAAGTTGAGACCGTCCGACGCGGCCTTGTGCCCGCGATGGAAGGGGCCGTGATCGCGCAGGCGGATGTGAACCGGCCCGATCTGCGGTGGCCGTTTCCGGCTGGGATGGCCGAGCGGTTGAGCGGGCAGCAGGTGTTGGGGCTGCGGCGGCGGTCAAAGTACATTTTGGCTGATCTGGCGTCGGGTGAGACGCTGCTGATCCATCTGGGGATGTCGGGGCGGATGCTGGTGTCCGGGGATCCGCTTGGGCAGTTCGTGCACGCGCATCCGGCACCCGAGAAGCACGACCATGTGGTGCTGCACATGGACAATGGCGCGCGCATCACGTTCAACGATCCGCGGCGGTTCGGGGCGATGGATCTGATGGAGACGGCAACGGCAGAGCAACACAAGCTGCTGGCCGTTCTTGGGCCCGAGCCGCTGGGCAACGCGTTCAACGAGGATCATCTGATATCGGCATTCGAGGGCAAAAACACGCCCGTCAAATCCGCGCTGCTGGATCAGAGAATCGTCGCGGGACTGGGCAATATCTATGTCTGCGAGGCATTGTACCGCGCGGGCATCTCGCCCATGCGCAAGGCAGGGCGCATTTCCAAAGCGCGCGTTGCGGCGCTGGTGCCGATCATCAGGGATGTGCTGGCCGAAGCGATCGAGGCGGGCGGATCAAGCTTGCGGGATTTCCGTCAAGCGGATGGCGAGCTTGGGTATTTTCAGCATCGGTTCGATGTTTACGGGCGGGAAGGGGAACCTTGTCGGAGCCCCGGGTGTTCCCAATCCATCATGCGCGTGGTGCAGGCGGGGCGGTCGTCCTTCTACTGTAGGTCGTGCCAATCTTGACTTGAAACGGGGTCCCCCCGTGATAAGCGTTACCACTTGAAACATAACAAACCAAAGGCAGACCCATGGCCTATGAGACGATCATCGTCGACGTAGAAGACCACATCGCGAAGGTGACGCTGAACCGTCCCGATGCGCTGAATGCCCTGAATGATCAACTGATGTCCGAACTGGCCGACGCGATGGCCGGGTGTCAGCAAAATGACAAGGTGCGCTGTATCGTCATCACCGGGTCGGAAAAGGCGTTCGCCGCCGGGGCCGACATCGCGATGATGAAGGACAAGTCCTTTACCGAAGTGTTCACCGAGGATCTGTTCGGGCCGGAAACCGACGCCATCGTGCGGGTGCGCAAACCCGTGATTGCCGCCGTATCCGGCTATGCGCTGGGCGGGGGGTGCGAATTGGCGATGATGTGCGATTTCATCATTGCGTCGGACACGGCCAAGTTTGGTCAGCCCGAGATCAACCTGGGAGTGATGGCCGGCATTGGCGGCACGCAGCGCCTGACCCGCGCCGTGGGCAAGGCCAAGGCGATGGACATGAACCTGACGGGCCGTTTCATGGACGCGGAAGAGGCCGAGCGGTCCGGGCTGGTCAGCCGCGTGGTGCCTGCCAAGAAGCTGATGGAAGAGGCGATGAGCGCCGCCGAAAAGATCGCCGAGAAATCCATGATTTCCGTCATGGCCGTGAAGGAGGCCGTGAACCGGTCCTTTGAAACACCGCTGCGCGAAGGGCTGCTGTTCGAACGCCGCGTGTTCCATTCGCTGTTTGCGACCGAGGACCAGAAGGAAGGCATGGCTGCCTTCCTTGAAAAGCGCGAGGCGCAGTTCCGAGACAAGTAGTGTCTATTTCTGGTGCGCGCCCCTGATCTGACGGATCGTGGCGCGGATTTTCCGCCAGTCTTCGGCTTCGGTCGCGTTGCCGGCCTGCTTGGCGGCGCGGGCCTGTTGCGCGGCGTAGGCTTCGGCCTTGTCGCCTTGGGCGCGGTAAAGCGCGCGGGCGTGCTGAACAGTGGCCATGGGTTGCGTCATGTCATCCTCCGGTGGCTGCTGAGTGCCCGGATCATACCACAGATTGACGCGTTTGTTTGGGGGCAGTTGACTCTGATCCGGAAACCGCCCATATGCGCGGCTTCTGAACTACCGCACCAACCATTTGGGACGAGATAAACATGGCAAATTCGCCTCAGGCCAAGAAGCGGGCCCGTCAAAACGAAAAACGCTTCGCCGTGAACAAGGCGCGCCGGTCGCGCATCCGGACGCATCTGCGCAAAGTCGAAGAGGCGATCGCCTCGGGTGACAAGGATGCAGCATCGGACGCACTGAAAGCCGCACAGCCCGAGCTGATGCGCGGCGTGACCAAGGGTGTGTATCACAAGAACACAGCCTCGCGGAAAATGTCGCGTCTCTCCGCACGGGTCAAAGCACTGGGGTAATTCCCGGCATGCACGAAGACACAAAGCGTCGCAATTTTGCGGCGCTTTTTTTGTTTTTTCTGAGAAAACAAAGGCCGCGCAGATTCTTTTTTCAAAATCTTAGAGTCAAGATTTAAGTTCTGTGGACGGCCCGCTCACGAACTTGCTACCTCTGACATGCGATTTGGAATCGCCTTGGGGGGACAGGCCAGACACCGGAGTGCATCAGTACGCACACGCGTGTCTGGATAGGGGACGGCAGACGTAGTCTGAACCGATTTTGTGCATGGTACTGTGCCATGCCCGACCTGTCATAAAATTTGGTGTGCGGACGGCGCGTGCGGGGAACCCGATGTTTCGGGCAGAGCATGACGCCTCATCTGTGAAAATCCGAATGGATCGACGCTACGGCCTTTGGCAGTGGTCTGGTTTCGATCGCCTTGAGACTAGGGACGGGCTGAGCCGGCGGGCCGAAGATCGCTGGCGTAGTAAATGGCAGAAGGGATGGTTGAACGCGCATGACACAAGAAAAATGGGGACAGCTGAGACAACGGCTGCTCAAGACGGTAGGCCAGAACAATTACACAACATGGATTGAGCCCTTGCAGTTTCGGGACCTGCAGGACGGTATCGCGACTTTTGACGTGCCCACGAATTTCATGGGCAATTACGTCAGTCAGAACTTCTCTGACCTGATCCTGCACGAGCTGAAGTCGGAAGATGACAGCATTCGCCGCCTCAGCTTTGCCTTGGCTGCAAATTCGGGCAGCCGCCCCTCTGCCGTAGATGCGCCTGCGGCGGCACCGGTGATGCCCCATGCCGGCAAGTCGGCCCGGTCCGCGCTGTCTGCGGCGCCGCTCGACAAACGCTTTACCTTTGACAGTTTCGTTGTGGGCAAGCCCAACGAACTGGCCCATGCCGCTGCCAAGCGGGTGGCCGAAGGCGGTCCGGTCACGTTCAATCCGCTGTTTCTGTATGGTGGTGTCGGCCTGGGCAAAACCCACCTGATGCACGCCATCGCATGGGAATTGCAGACCCGTCGTCCGGATCTGAATGTCCTGTACCTGTCGGCCGAGCAGTTCATGTACCGGTTCGTGCAAGCGCTGCGTGATCGCAAGATGATGGATTTCAAGGAGCTGTTCCGCTCTGTCGATGTGCTGATGGTCGATGACGTTCAGTTCATCGCCGGCAAGGACAGCACGCAGGAAGAGTTCTTTCACACGTTCAATGCGCTTGTGGACCAGAACAAGCAGATCATCATCAGCGCAGACCGCGCGCCGGGCGAGATCAAGGACCTTGAAGATCGCGTGAAATCCCGTCTGCAATGCGGATTGGTCGTGGACCTGCATCCCACCGATTACGAACTGCGCCTGGGCATCCTGCAGTCCAAGGTTGAACAGCAGATGGACACCTATCCTGACCTGCGGGTCGAGGCGGGTGTGCTGGAATTCCTGGCCCATCGCATCTCGACCAATGTGCGGGTCCTTGAGGGTGCCCTGACCCGTCTGTTCGCGTTCGCCAGCCTCGTGGGCCGCAAGATCGACATGGACTTGACGCAGGATTGTCTGGCCGACGTGCTGCGCGCCTCTGAACGGAAGATCACCGTCGAGGAGATCCAGCGCAAGGTGTCCGAGCACTACAACATCCGCCTGTCGGACATGATCGGCCCCAAGCGTCTGCGCGCCTATGCCCGCCCCCGACAGGTGGCGATGTATCTGGCCAAGCACATGACATCGCGATCGCTTCCCGAAATAGGTCGTCGGTTCGGGGGTCGGGACCACACGACGGTCATGCACGGTGTGAAGCGGATCGAAGAGCTGAAGCAATCGGACGGCCAGATTGCCGAAGACCTGGAGCTGCTGCGCCGGTCACTCGAAGCCTGAATCTGCCGCTTTCGCGACACAGGGGGGCGTCCTTTGGGGCGCCCTTTTTCGTTTTCGCCACTGCCCCGCCTTGACGTCGCTGCCCGCCCGCCCGACAAGCAATAAAATGCTTGTGAAGTGCTGCGGTTGGGCTAGTCTGCCCGTCCCGGGACAGAGGTGGGGAGACGGACCATGAAAATCAGTGTCGAACGCGGTGTGCTGCTGAAAGCGGTGAGCCAGGCCCAGTCCGTCGTCGAGCGTCGCAACACCATTCCGATCCTCGCCAACGTGCTGATCGAGGCCGAAGGGTCCGACGTCACCTTTCGCGCCACGGATCTGGATATCGAGGTGGTGGACAAGGCCCCCGCGCAGGTCGAACGCGCAGGGGCGACAACCGTTGCCGCCACCACGCTGCACGAGATTGTCCGCAAGCTGCCTGATGGCGCGCTTGTCACCCTGACCGCCGACAGTGCCGCAGGCCGCCTGACGGTCGAGGCCGGTCGATCCAACTTTTCGCTGGCGACGCTGCCCAAGGAAGATTTTCCGGTCATGGCGTCGTCGGAATACGCCTCGAACTTCTCGGTCGACGCGCCCAAGCTGCGCCGGTTGTTCGACAAGTCGAAATTCGCGATCTCGACCGAGGAGACGCGGTATTACCTGAACGGTGTTTACATGCACATCGCCGACGGCGATGACGGCAAGGCGCTGCGCTGTGTGGCAACCGACGGGCACCGTCTGGCCCGGATCGACAGCGATCTGCCCGAGGGGGCCGCAGACATGCCCGGCGTGATCGTCCCCCGCAAGACCGTGGGTGAGTTGCGCAAGCTTCTGGACGATGATGACATGAAGATTGCCGTGTCAGTGTCCGAGACCAAGGTGCGCTTTGCCACGCCCGACATCACCCTGACATCGAAGGTGATCGACGGGACGTTCCCCGACTACACCCGCGTGATCCCTGTGGGCAACACGCGGAAGATGGAAGTGGACGCCAGCGACTTTGCCAAGGCCGTGGACCGGGTGGCCACCGTGTCGTCGGAACGGTCGCGCGCGGTGAAGCTGCAACTGGACGAGGACCGCCTGATCCTGTCCGTGAACGCGCCTGACAGCGGGGCCGCCGAAGAAGAACTGGCCGTCGCCTATGGGGATGAGCGGCTGGAGATCGGGTTCAACGCGAAATACCTGCTGGAGATTGCAAGCCAGGTGGATCGCGAGAACGCCGTGTTCATGTTCAATTCCTCCGGTGATCCGACCCTGATGCGGGAAGGCACGGACCAGTCGGCGGTCTATGTCGTCATGCCGATGCGCGTGTGATTTTTTGCCTCCGGCGGGCATATTTTTCGAACAATGAAGGGGCTGTCGTGGCGTTGCATCTGACATCGCTGACCCTGTCCCATTTCCGGTCACACAAGCTGGCGCGGTTGGAGCTGGATGCGCGGCCCGTTGCCATTTTTGGCCCCAATGGGGCGGGCAAGACCAATATTCTGGAAGCTGTATCGCTGTTTTCGCCGGGCCGTGGCCTGCGCCGGTCCTCGGCCGAGGATATGACCCGACGCCCTGAAGCTGTGGGCTGGAAATTGTCCGGCGTGATGCAGTCGTTGCAGCAGGTGCACGAGATTGAAACCTGGTCCGAAGGTGGCGCGGCCCGGCAGGTCAGGATTGACGGCAAGGCGGCGGCGCAGACCGCGTTGGGTCGCGTGGCCCGCGTGTTGTGGTTGATCCCGTCCATGGACCGGCTTTGGATCGAAGGGGCCGAAGGGCGGCGGCGGTTTCTGGATCGCATGACCCTGTCGTTTATGCCCGATCATGCGCAGGTGTCGCTGGACTATGAAAAAGCGATGCGCGAGCGCAACCGGCTGCTCAAGGATATGGTGCGGGATGCGCATTGGTATGCCGCGCTGGAGTTGCGCATGGCAGAGACGGGCGCCGCCATTCATGCCAACCGCGTGCGGGCCTTGGCCGAACTGGCCGAGGCGCAGGCGGGGGCGCAGACCGCCTTTCCAGCCGCTGATTTGACCCTTGAACCCGGTGAGTTGGGGATGCCTGACACGGTGGCAGATGTGCGGAACGCTCTGGCGGACGGGCGCGCACGTGATCTTGCGGCGGGGCGGACGTTGTTGGGGCCTCATCGTGCTGATTTGTTTGGTGTTTATGCGGCCAAGGGCGTGCCTGCGAAGGACTGTTCGACGGGCGAGCAGAAGGCATTGCTTGTGTCCCTGATCCTTGCCAATGCGCGGGCCTTGGCACGGGATTTCGGGACGTCGCCCCTTTTGCTTCTGGATGAGGTGGCCGCGCATCTGGATGCGAACCGACGAGCGGCCCTGTATGACGAGATTTGCGCGTTGGGGGCGCAGGCGTGGATGACGGGGACCGGACCTGAATTGTTCTCAGAACTTGAGGGCCGGGCGCAAAGGATCGAGGTCACCGCCGACGCTAACGATATCTCAGAGGTAAGGAATACATGAACGATGCAGTATCACCGGAGATGTACGCCCTGATCCGCGACAGGTTGCGCGATATCGCACACGAGGAAAACGTCCGCATTCTGCTTGCCGTTGAAAGTGGATCACGCGCATGGGGGTTCCATTCGCCCGACAGCGATTACGATGTCCGGTTTATCTATGCCCGGCCAGTGGATTGGCACTTTCGTCTGGACAAGCGGCGCGATGTCATCGAGCGGCCCATTGATGAAGAGCTGGATCTGTCCGGTTGAGAACTGTCCAAGGCGCTCTCCCTGGCTGTGGGGTCCAATGCGGTCATTGCAGAGTGGTTGCAGTCACCCATCCAATACTTGACCGAAGACCACGCTGTCGAACGGTTGCACGATTTTGCCCGGCGGGCGCTCGACCGCAAAGCTGTCACCTGGCACTATCTTTCGCTTCTCAAGCGTCAGCAGTCGCGCTTGCAGGGACCCGATGGTGGCGTCCGCATCAAGAGGTATTTCTACGTTTTGCGCCCTGCTCTGGCTCTACGGTGGATGCGCCTGAATAACGTCGCCATGCCGCCCATGGACATGCCGAAACTGCGCGCGGGCTGCGAGCTGGATGCACCCACTTCGGAGGCGTTGACGACGCTTACGGCCCAAAAAATGGCGGTTCAGGAACGTGCAGAAACCACAGTGACCCAACCGGTTTTGGACGCACTGGTCGCCGAAGAAGTCGCATCAGCCGAAAGCTGGCTTGCTGCGACCGGCAGAACCGATCCACGCGATCTGTGGCGCGAGGCGAATACGCTGCATCAGGAATTTTCGCTGGGATGACGCTTCAGTATCTTGACATCGCGCTTTATGCGGGCGCGCTGGCGGTGCTGTTCCTGACGCCGGGGCCAGTCTGGGTGGGCCTGATCGCGCGCAGCCTGTCGGGCGGGCTTCATGCGGCGTGGCCGCTGGCGCTGGGTGTGGTGGTGGGCGATGTGCTGTGGTCGCTGCTGGCGATCTTTGGCATCACGTGGATCCTGTCGGTCTATGGTGGATTTCTAGCAGTCCTGAAATGGGTCGCCGCGGGCATCTTCCTGCTGATGGGTGCGCTGGTGATCCGAAATGCCGACAAGACCATCGGGACGGACAGCCGCCTGACACGGCCCGGGATGTGGGCCGGGTTTCTGGCGGGGCTGGCCGTGATCCTGGGCAACCCGAAGGCCATTTTGTTCTACATGGGGATGCTGCCGGGATTCTTTGATCTGACACGTCTGACGGCATGGGACGTGGCCGTGATTGTCCTGCTGTCGATGATCATACCGCTGGCCGGGAACCTGGTCATGGCGCTGTTCATCGACCGGGCGCGGCGGCTTTTGACCTCGGCCCGGGGCTTGCGTCGCATGAACCTGATTGCGGGCGGTTTGCTGATCTGCGTGGGCCTGATCATCCCGCTGACCTGACCCCCAAAATCTTGTGTCACTTGCGTGACATCCCCATCGAAAATGAGTATATTTTGTGCAACCATTCAAGGGGCACAAGAATGTCAGAAAACGAGCAAACCCCCGAAGACTACGGCGCGGATTCTATCAAGGTTCTCAAGGGCTTGGAGGCGGTACGCAAGCGTCCGGGCATGTATATCGGCGACACCGACGACGGCAGCGGCCTGCACCACATGGTGTACGAGGTCGTGGACAACGGAATTGACGAGGCGCTGGCCGGTCATGCGGATGCTGTCACGGTCACAATCCACGCGGATTCTTCGGTGTCGGTCAGCGACAATGGGCGCGGGATTCCGGTGGGGATTCACGAGGAAGAGGGCGTATCCGCGGCCGAGGTCATCATGACCCAACTGCACGCCGGGGGTAAGTTCGATTCGAACTCGTACAAGGTGTCGGGCGGTCTGCACGGCGTGGGTGTGTCCGTGGTCAACGCGTTGTCCGTGGAATTGGACCTGCGCATCTGGCGCGATGGCAAGGAACATGTGGCGCGCTTTGCCCATGGTGACACGGTTGAGCATCTGAAGGTCGTCGGGGATGCCGGAGACCGCACGGGGACCGAAGTGCGGTTCCTGGCCTCGACCGAGACATTTTCGAACCTCGATTATTCCTTCGACACGCTTGAAAAGCGGCTGCGCGAACTGGCGTTCCTGAATTCCGGCGTGCGCATCATTCTGGTGGACGAGCGGCCCGTGGAACATCTGCGGTCCGAACTGTTCTACGAGGGCGGTGTGCGGGAATTCGTGAAGTACCTGGACCGGTCGAAATCGTCCGTGATGCCCGAACCAATTTTCATCCAGGGTGAACGGGACGAGATCGGCGTCGAGGTCGCGATGTGGTGGAACGACAGCTACCACGAGAATGTCCTGCCCTTTACCAACAATATCCCACAGCGCGATGGCGGCACGCATATGGCGGGCTTTCGCGGCGCGCTGACCCGGACCATCAACAACTATGCGCAGTCCAGCGGCATCGCGAAGAAGGAGAAGGTGAACTTTACCGGCGATGACGCGCGCGAGGGGCTGACCTGCGTCCTGTCCGTCAAGGTGCCGGACCCGAAATTCAGCAGCCAGACCAAGGACAAGCTGGTGTCGTCCGAAGTGCGCCCGGCAGTCGAGGGGTTGGTGAACGAGAAGCTGGCCGAGTGGTTCGAGGAAAACCCGAACGAGGCCAAGATCATCGTCGGCAAGATCATCGAAGCGGCGTTGGCCCGGGAGGCGGCGCGCAAGGCGCGGGAACTCACACGGCGCAAGACGGCGATGGATGTGAACTATCTTGCCGGCAAGCTGAAAGACTGTTCAGAGAAGGACCCGTCAAAGACAGAGGTTTTCCTGGTCGAGGGTGACTCGGCTGGCGGCTCCGCCCAGACGGGGCGCGACCGGCTGACCCAAGCCGTCCTGCCCCTGCGCGGCAAGATCCTGAACGTGGAACGGGCGCGATTTGACCGGATGCTGGGCAGCCAGGAGATCGGGAACCTGGTCATGGCGCTGGGCACCGGTATTGGTCGGGACGAATTCGACATCTCGAAACTGCGCTACCACAAGATCGTCATCATGACGGACGCCGACGTGGATGGCGCGCATATCCGTACACTGCTGCTGACCTTCTTTTACCGGCAGATGCCGGAATTGATCGAGGGCGGGTACCTCTATATCGCGCAGCCGCCGCTGTACAAAGTGGCGCGCGGCAAGTCCGAGGTTTATTTGAAGGACCAGATGGCGCTTGAGGATTACCTGATCGAGCAGGGCACCGACGGGGCCATGTTGCGCCAGGGCAATGGCGAGGAAATCGTCGGCCAGGACCTGGTGCGTGTCGTCGAGGATGCACGGCAATTGAAACGCGTTCTGCAAGCGTTTCCAACGCATTACCCACGCCACATTCTGGAACAGGCGGCCATTGCGGGCGCCTTTGTGCCCGGCGCGGTTGATTCCGACCTTCAAGGCGTGGCCGACAAGGTGGCCGAGCGCCTGAACCTGATCGCACTGGAATGGGAACGTGGGTGGCAGGGCCGGATCACGCAGGACAAGGGTGTGCGGCTGGCCCGTATCCTGCGCGGCGTCGAAGAGGTGCGCACGCTGGACGGCCCGATGCTGCGCTCGGGCGAGGCGCGCAAGACCGGATCGTTTACCCAAGGGCTGCAAGATGTGTACGGCACGCCCGCCACGTTGATCCGCAAGGACCGGGTGCAGGCGATCATGGGACCCATGGACCTGCTGGATGCGATCCTTGAGGAAGGCGAGCGGGGGCTCAGCCTCCAACGCTACAAGGGTCTGGGCGAAATGAATCCCGATCAGCTGTGGGAAACCACGCTGGACCCCGACGCGCGCACGCTGTTGCAGGTGCGGGTCGAGGATATGGCCGAGGCCGACGACCTGTTCACCAAGCTGATGGGCGACGTCGTGGAACCGCGCCGCGAGTTCATTCAGCAGAACGCGTTGAGCGTTGAAAATCTGGACTTCTGATGTTCTCGAAAGACAAGCTGGAATACCGCCAATTGCCCCTGCCGGATCGGCAGGACCTTGACGATGCCGAGATGCTGAAGCGCGTGGAAGATTTCCGCGATTTCATGGCCCAGCGCCACACCGTGCGCGACTATTCCACCCGCCCCGTCGCCCAGGATGTGATCGCGGCATGCGTGGCGGCGGCGGGCACGGCCCCGTCGGGTGCGAACCACCAGCCCTGGCATTTCGTGGCCATCAGCGATCCCGCCGTCAAACGGCACATCCGTGAGGCGGCCGAGGAAGAAGAGCGCAAGTTCTATGACGGCGGCGCAAGCGACGAATGGATCAAGGCGCTGGAGCCCATTGGCACCAATGCCGACAAGCCGCATCTTGAGGATGCGCCATGGCTGATCGTGGTCTTTGCCCAGCGCTATGGGCTGTTTGATGACGGCACGCGGTACAAGAACTATTACGTGCCGGAAAGCGTCGGTATTGCGACAGGCATGTTGCTGACGGCGCTGCATACCGCTGGCCTTGTCACGCTCACCCATACGCCCAACCCGATGAAGTTTCTGGGGGACCTGCTGGGCCGACCCGAGAGTGAGAAGGCAACGATGATCATCGCGGTCGGGCACGCAGCCGAGGATGCAACCGTGCCTGCCGTCGCAAAGATCAAAAAGCCGCTCAGTGAAATCCTGACCGTCCGCTGACACTCTCAATTCTTTCGCCTACGCGCCGTAATTTTGCCGCGAATTCGCGGCAAAGTGGCGGCGCTGGTTCAAGTTGAGAGAGATCCCATGGCACAGGGGCAAGATATATTTGCAGAGCGGCTGGCACGGCTGAACGAAACCCATGCAGAACGTGACGCACGGCAGCGCGCGGCGGCCCAGGTGGCGCGCGGACATACACCGGACTGGGTGCGCAATATGGTCTACCCGGGGTCCATTGTGGGTGCTTTGGTTGTTGGCATTCTCACGGTTGTGCTGTCCCGATATGCGCTGTTCCACGTCAACGGCGCCCCTGACCCGAATGCCGATGCGGACATGACCATGCTGATGGATGGTGGTTTGGCACTGGCGATTGCCTTTGTCCTACGGTCCGCACTGAACCTGAAAGCCAAGGAACATCTGGCGGCCAAGACCGTCGGCATCTGGGTGGCCCTGACCTGCATGCACAACCTTGTTCACGCGTACCCGTCTGCCTGGGCGGTCGCGTTTTCACCCGAGTGGGTCGATCGCACGACCGAAATGACGGACCCAAAGTCGTTTTATGTGCGCGGGTTCACCTTCCATATCGGCGACCCGGAAGCGGCGCCTTCGGACACCGTGGCAGAAGCTGGGGTCGAGGCTGTGCCCTCCGGGAAACCTGAAATCAAGATCAACAGGTACTGATCGCGCATCGGCGGTCTTTTGACGGGGAAAAACCCCGCCACTTTTTCCTTTGTTTCGGCACGTTTGCTGCTCTAACCTTTCGCGCAAGGTCATGAATGGTGGCCAAGTCCAACGGTTGGGAGACACATAATGGGCAAGAGGGACGATCTGATCGCGCAATACGCCGATGATCTGAAGAACAAGTGCGGCATGACCGCTGACATGGATCTGCTGACGAAGGTCACGATTGGCTGCGGCCCGTCGATCTATGATGCAGACGCATCGACCGTGGCATCCAGCCAGCCGGGCGAATTGGAAACGGTCAAGAAGAACTTCCTGATGAAAAAACTGGGCCTGCCCGACGGTCCGAACCTGGACGAAGCGATTGCGAAGGTCATCGAGACCTATGGCAAGTCCGAGCGCAACAAGTACCGCGCCGTTGTCTACTACATGCTGACCAAGCATTTCGGCAAAGAGAGCGTCTACAGCTGATTTTTCAGAGTGCAGCGTTAACCGATGAAACACCCGCATTAAGCGGGTGTTTCTATTTTGGGTCCAATCGGGCGCACTATGAAATTGAGTTTCTGCGCGTGAACCGGTAGGTATCCAACTGTCGGACCAGAAGGTCAGACCCGATATTCAGCCTTGCAAACGGTGGCCCATGGGAGTGCTCACCGGGGTGAAAGAGGGTTCTGGCCGCATCTGCGCCGGAACCCTTTTTTTCGTTTACAACAGCGTCAATACCGCGCCGATGACGGTACAGCCGAACGTGGCATAGCCGCCATCGATCAATGTCAGGCGAAACGGCCGCGCGCCGAACGCATAGAAGGTCGCGATCCACGGCGTGACCAGAAACAGCCCGATGCCAAAACCGGACACCAGCCCTTCGCCAAAGCTGTCGATCCCGCTCAGGACAAAGACGTGGCGCATCATCCCTGCCACAAGGATCGCGCCCACGATGCTGGTGATGTAGGGCACGGGGTTTGCCTGGTTCGCCGGGGCATCGCCCGCCTCATTCAACGGCACACCCGACACGGCCATCCAGGGCCTGGCCAGTACCGTGTACCAGATCGCCCCAAACATGAACCCGGCGACACCTGCCGCCAAAACCGCCAAAAATCCCATCTGTCCCTCCACTCTCGGCTTTTTGCGCGGCTAGCCTGCCAGAGGTTCGGAATTTTCCCAAGCGTTTAGGGTTTCACACCCGCCATTTCGCAGACGATCACCCATTCGGCCGGTGTCACGGGCTGAACCGACAGACGCGAATTGCGGATCAGCGCCATGTCTTCAAGGCGCGGGTCTGCCTTGACCATTTCAAGCGTGACAGGCGTCTTCACCGGGCCAATCGCCCTGATGTCCACACAGTCCCACCGGTCGTCATCGCTGGTGCTGTCGGGGTGCGCTTCGGCCTTGACCTCGACAATACCGACAACCGCCTTTTCCGTCTGCGAATGGTAAAAGAACCCCCGGTCGCCCACCGTCATCTCGCGCATGAAGTTGCGCGCCTGGTAGTTGCGCACGCCGTCCCATTCTTCGCCAGCATCCCCCTTGGCGACCTGCTGGTCCCAGCTCCAGGTCGAAGGTTCGGATTTGAACAACCAATACTTCATGCCCCGATCACCTGTTTCCATGGCTTGATCTGCACGTCCCGGAACAAGCCCGCCTTGGCGTAGGGATCGTTGTCTGCCCAGTCCTGCGCAGCGGCCATGTCGTCGACCTCAAGCACGATCAACGACCCACAGGGGTTGCCCGCTTCGTCCAGAAACGGCCCCGCCTGTTTCACCACGCCGGTGCTGTCCAGATACGCCAGATGCGCTGGTCGGTTCTCCATCCGCACGTCCAGCGCGCCGTCCTTGTCAAAAGCCATCAGGGCAAAAAGCATGTCATTCCTCCTTCAGCGGGCGGGCCATCAGTTGGGCCATCGCACCGGGTACATCCATATGTCCATCCACCAGATCCGCGACCGTTGCACAAATGGGCAGGTCAAGGCCGTGCGTCGCCGCCACGCTGCGCAGGGCCCGGGCCGTATGTGCCCCTTCGACGGTGATGGCGGCATCAAATTCCCTTCCCGACCCAAGGGCAAGGCCCAGACGATAGTTGCGCGACTTGTCCGAGGTGCAGGTGAGCGTCAGGTCGCCCAGTCCGCTCAGCCCCATCAATGTCTCAGGCTGCGCGCCCAGCGCCACCGCCGCGCGCTGCATCTCGGCAAAGCCGCGCGTCAAAAGGGCGGCGCGCGCACTGTCGCCCAGACCCGCGCCCATGACGGCACCGCACCCGATGGCAATGACATTCTTGAGCGCACCGCCAAGCTCGGCGCCCTGGACATCCGTCGTGCGATAGAGACGCAGCTTGGGTGTGGACAGCAGGCTTTGCAGCGTCGTGGCGACATCATCGTCCGCACAGGCAAGGGTCAGCGCGGTGGGCAATCCACGCGCAATGTCGGCGGCAAAGCTGGGACCGGTCAGCGCCGCCGAATGCCGTGCGCCCGCCAGGATGGCCGTGGGACCCACGCCTGTCGTGACCTCGATCCCTTTGCAACAAGCGACCGCCGTATGCGCGGACAGGTCCAACCCAATCAGAAACCGGCGCAGCGCTTGTGTCGGGATGGCAAACAAGAGTGTGCGACAGGTCAGAACAGTCTCTAACTGGGCAGTTACCTCGATCTGGTCCGGCAAATCGACATTGGGCAGACGTGCCTGGTTCTGCCGGGTATTGGCCATATCCCGTGCCTGTCCGGCATCACGCACCCACAACGTCACCGCCTGATAGGGCGCCAAGGCAACCGTCAGTGCCGTCCCGAACGCCCCGGCGCCGATGATCCCGACGCTCACGCCTTGGCGCCTTTCTTGCCAGAGCCGAGCATCGCCGCGCTGCGCGTGTCCAGCGGCATCCGGGGGCGGGCGGACAGATCCATGCCGTCAGGGGCCCGGTGCGGCATCTGTTCGATTGCGGCCGCCGCAATCATCGCCGCGTTATCGGTGCACAGGGACAAGGGTGGGGCGTTGAAGGCGGTGCCGAAATCGGCGCAAACCGTCTCTAACGCGGCGCGAATGGTCATGTTGGCCGCAACCCCGCCGGCAACGCACATGGTCGACACGTCCGGCCCCAGGTCCAGATACAGGTCAAGCGCGCGCCGCGCCTTGCCCGCCAGACTGTCGGTGACCGCCGCCTGAAACGCAGCGGCAAGGTCGGCCTGATCCTGCGCGGTCAATCCGCCCTTGTCCGCCACGATGTCGTCCCGCGCCCGCAACACAGCGGTCTTGAGGCCGGAAAAACTCAGATCGCAGCCCGGCTTGCCCGCCAACGGGCGCGGAAAGGCAAAACGGGCCGGGTCCCCCTGCCGCGCCGCCACCTCGATCGCGGGGCCGCCGGGTTGGCCCAGGCCGGTCAGCCGCGCGACCTTGTCAAACGCTTCGCCAGGGGCATCGTCGATGGTGCCGCCCAACCGCGTGAACCGGTCGGGCCCGTGGGTCAGCAGGAACTGACAATGCCCGCCCGACACAAGCAGCATCAGGTAGGGGTACGGAATGCCATCGGACAGCCGTGGCGTCAGCGCATGTCCGGCCAGGTGGTTGATGCCATATAGCGGTTTGCCCGTCGCCGCCGACAGCCCCTTGGCCGTCATCACACCCGCCACGACCCCCCCGATCAGGCCGGGTCCGCAAGTCGCGGCAATCGCATCGATATCCGAAAGACAAAGACCCGCCTGTTCAAGGGCACCCGCAACACTGACATCCAGCCGCTCGGCATGGGCGCGTGCCGCAATCTCGGGGACGACGCCGCCAAAGTCGGCGTGCAGATCGGATTGACCAAACACGACAGAGGACACCACCTGCATGTCGCCGGGCACACCGCGCACCACAGCCGCTGCCGTGTCGTCGCAGCTGCTTTCCAGTCCCAGCACTGTTACAGGGTTGGTCATGGTCCATCCGTTGCACCAAACGCCCATGCCGGGTAACAGCATAATCCGTGGCAAACAATGCACCTCACCCATCCGTCACCTTGGTGATGACCCGCCCGCGTGCCGCCGCAGACCGGTTTGTTGCCGGGATGCCCCCATCGTTGCGCGCACAGGTCGAGCCGGTGTTCAGCCCATTGCTGGACATTGTGCCGGTGACCGGTTGGCATGACCCGGATGACGATGCGATTGCGATTTTCACGTCAAGCAATGGTGTGATCCACGGCCCCGAGAGCATCGGGCGCACTGCATACTGCGTTGGTGAGGCCACGACTGCCCTGGCCCAAAGCCGTGGCTGGGCCGCGCGGATGGCAGGGGCGGATGCCGAAAGCCTGGTGTCCCATGTTCGGGACGCAGGGGCCGGCCATACGCTGGTGCATATCCGTGGTCGGCATACCCGGAGTGACGTTGCTGCCCGTTTGGGCGCGTCCGGGCACGCCGTGCGCACCCTTGTTGTATATGATCAGGTGTTGAAAACGCTTACCGCGCAGGCGCAACAGCTTCTTTCGCGGAACAGCCCCACCATAGTTCCCCTTTTTTCGCCCCGCACCGCGATGCAATTTGCCAAGATGGCGCGCAGCCCCACATCCACACAGGTGATCGCGCTCAGCCCCGCAGTGGCCGATGCCGCGGCACCGCTGGAGGTTCATTGTGTGTGTGACCGCCCGGATGCGCCCGCAATGTATGACGCGATGTCCCGCACCATCGCTTCGGGTTGAGGGGCGCGGGGGCGCGGGGTAATGTTTGACGCGGTGTAGTGATCGCATTTGAGAATCGGAAGGGACATTCCTTGGCCAAACGCAAGACTCCGGAAAAGGAACCCCAGGACATTCCGAAGGTTGACGAGACTGAAACGCCAACGCCTGACGTTGACGTCCCGCCGGATGTCGAGGCGACCAAGGATGCCCCCGCCGACAGCGATGCACCTGCGGACCAAACCGATCCGGGCGACACCGGGCAGGTCGCCGACACGGATGACGTCGAGGATGCCGTCTTGACGTCGGACGAGGATAAGCCAGAGCCAGAGCCAGAGCCAGAGCCAGAGCCAGAGCCAGAGCCAGAGCCAGAGCCAGAGCCAGAGCCAGAGCCA